>NZ_AFAL01000770.1 GCF_000193225.1 Verminephrobacter aporrectodeae subsp. tuberculatae At4
CGACACCATACGGCCCCTGCTCGACAGCATCACGGTCGCCGGAATCCGCTTTGACGCAGAGGGAAGAGGCACCCTCGCCATCACCTTCAGCTTCGCCGAGGAGATCACCGACTTCGGCAACGACGACGTCGACCTGAGCGACACCCACGGCACGCTGAGCACGCTCACGCGCGGCTCAGATGGAAGATTCTGGAACGCCACCCTCACCGTCCCGGCGAATACCAACGACACGAGCAACACCATCAGCGTGAACATGAGCGGCCTGCGCGACCTGGCGGGCAATACCGGCGAAGACCGTTTCACCAGTTCCAACTTTCAGTTGGACACCACGGGACCCAGCGCCACCATCACGCTGGCCCAGAACACGCTCAAATTCGGCGAAACCACCACCGTCACCTTCCGCTTCAACCAAGCCGTCACCGACTTCACGAGCGACGACGTCGTGCTCACGCATGCCACCGGCACGCTGGGCGCACTCACTGCGCTGGGCTCCGACGGCAAAACCTGGACGGCGATCTTTACGCCCCAGGCCATCACCAACGCCACGACCGGCAGCATCGGCATGAACCTTGCCGGTGTGCGCAGCACTGCCGGCAAGGCCGGCATAGGTTATGCCAGCAGCGCCAACTACACCGTGGACACCCTGCCCCCCAGCGCCACCATCCACTTGGCCGACAGCCGCCTCACGGTGGGCGAAACGACGACCGTCCGCTTCGCCTTCAACGAGCCCGTCACCGGCTTTGACGCGAGCGACGTAGACCTCTCGGACGCCAACGGCACGCTCGGTCCGCTCAGCGCCGACGCCGACGGCAGAACCTGGAGCGCCCCCTTCACGCCCACGGCCAACGTGGAGGACGCGAGCAACACCATCCGCGTGAACCTCACGGGGGTCACCGACGCCACAGGCAACGCCGGTATTGGCAGCATTTCCAGCCCCAATTACACGATCGCCACCCGGGGACCCGTCGCCACCATCACGCTCGCCGACACCAGCCTCACGGTGGGCCAAACCACCACCGCCATCTTCCTCTTCAACACGGTCACCACCGACTTCACGGCAGACGACATCGACCTCATCGAGGCCAACGGCACGCTCGGCGAGCTCATGCCCTTCGCAGACGGCAAGACCTGGACCGCCATCTTCACGCCCACGGCCAACCTGGCAAACGTCCGCAACCGCATCATCGTGAACCTCTCCGGTGTGATCGACGCCGCAACGGGCCTGGCCGGCAGCGGCCGTGCCGCCAGCGCCGACTACGCCATCGACACCACCACCGTGCACCCCACCGCCCGCATCACGCTGGCCGACAGCAGCCTCGCGATAGGCGACACCACCCTCGTCACCTTCCGCTTCAGTGAGCGCGTCAACGGCTTCACGGCGGACGACGTCGTGCTCACGGACGCGAATGGCACGCTGGGCCCCCTCACGGCCGATCCGGACGGCAAAACCTGGACCGCCACGTTCACCCCCGCAGCCAACACCGAGAACAGCAGCAATACCATCGGCGTGAACCTGGCCGGCGTGACCAACGCCGCAGGCCGGGCCGGCGTGGGCCAGTCCACCAGCTTCGGCTACCTGATAGACACCCGGCAACCCACGGTGCGCTCCCTCGCCATCGCGGACGCCCAGCTTGGCATCGGCGAATCGACCACCGTCACCCTCACCTTCTCCGAAGCGCTGAATCAAAGCAGCCTCGCCCTGGCGGACCTCTCCCTGTCGAACCTCTATGGTCAGTGGTCCTCGGAGAACAACCGCGGCGCATTGTCCAACCTGCGCACCAGCGACGGCATCAGCTGGCAGATCACCCTCACGGCCCCGACTTCCGGCAGCTCATCGGCGGACAACCTCATCAGCCTTCGCCAAAGATTCACCGACGTCGCGGGCAACACGGGCCCACGGGATTCGCGGAGTTTCAGCGAAGCCCTCTACAGCATCGACCTCGTGCGCCCGAGCGCGACCATTGCGCTGGCCGACTCCAGCCTCACCGTGGGCGAGAGCACCCGCGTCACCTTCCGCTTCAGCGAGCCCGTCACCGACTTCACGATGGATGACATCGTGCTCAGCGACGCCAACGGCACGCTGAGCGCATTCACCGCCGACACCGACGGCAGAACCTGGACCGCCCTCTTCACGCCCACGGCCAACGTGAACGACGCGACCAACACCCTCCGCGTGAACCTCGGCGGCGTGCGCGACATCGCAGGCAACACCGGCGAGGGCCAGGCCACCAGCGCCAGCTACGCGGTAGACACCATCGACCCCACGCGCCCCTACGCCACCACCATCACGCTGGCCGACAGCGTCCTCACCGCGGGCGAAACCACCACCGTCAGCTTCCACTTCAGCGAATCCGTCACCGGCTTCGCGAGCGACG
>NZ_AFAL01000769.1 GCF_000193225.1 Verminephrobacter aporrectodeae subsp. tuberculatae At4
CGATCGCAGCGCGCCCGGCGAGATGGAGGTGCTGCGCATGCTGACCGCGGTGTCGCTGCTCGTGGTCGACGAGGTCGGGGTGCAGTTCCATACGGACGCCGAGCGCGATCAGCTCTTTGGCGTGCTCGACGGGCGCTACCGCGATCTGATGCCCACGCTGCTGACGACGAATCTGAGCCGCCGGTTGTTGCAGCAGGCCATTGGCGAGCGCAGCTATAGCCGCTTGCGCGAGCAGGGCATTTGGGTGCCTTTCGATTGGGAGGATTTTCGTGCGCGCAAGGTGGGGGCGGGCGCCGCAGCAGCAGCCGCAGCCGCAGCCGCATCAGCGGGGTCTGCGGCATGATGGCGCGGCCGATTTTTCGCAGCACGGGGCAATGCCTGCACGTGGCCTTTCTCATGGAGGTCCTGCCCGCGACCACGCGCGGCTTCATGCAGGTGATTCTGGAGTCGCACGTGCAGGTCTGCGACGAGCCCGATGGGTCGGCTGCGCAGCGGCGCGGCGTTGATTTCGGCGGCATGAGCGCGTTGGAGGTCCGGGGGCAGTGCGCGATGGTGCGCGGCCTGGTCGAACACCATTTGCCGCGGCCCGAGGCCTGCGCGGTGAAGGCGCATTACGGGCACACGGCGTCCAAGGCCGAAGGGGTGCGCGGCCTGTCCGATTACGTCTCCGTGCTGCTGCGCACCACCGACCAGGACGCGGTGCTGGCGCTGGCCTGGGGCGTGTTCGGCACGCTGCGCCAGCGCGAGGGGCTGAGCCTGCGCGCGGTGGCCCTGCACTTCGGGCTGACCAAGTCCACTGCGCAGCGCGATCAGCAGACCATCAAGCGCATGGGCCGCGACATGCTCAGCCGGGCGATGGACCAACTCAGCACCCGCTTGCAGGACGCGGGGCTGGTCGAGGACGCTCAAGGCTGACGAAATGCTTGACGGCTTGGGACAGAGTGGATAGATTTCGCTACTTTCGGGGCGGGGTTGCGTGCAGACCCGGCGCGCAGCCAGACCCCCCGGATGACGATAGGCCCGCCACAGAGCGGGCTTTTTTTTGGCCATTTTGCGATGGCCAGATGAACCAAGCGACCCCGCCATTGCGCGGGGTTTTTCTTTTTCCGCGAGAACTGGAAGTTGAACCATGACACGACCGCATCCCAGCATCAGCCCGATGGCGCCCGACGCCGTCCCCTCGGTGTGGAACCCC
>NZ_AFAL01000768.1 GCF_000193225.1 Verminephrobacter aporrectodeae subsp. tuberculatae At4
GCGGCAAGATGGTGAGCGAGGGCGGGCGGCTGCGGCTGGACTTCGAGATCAGCGATGGCGGACCGTTCGACGCCGACGGCCAGGCCAACGGCGCCATTACCGCCCCCGGCGCCGCAGCGCAGATGCAGCTGTCCGTCGTGGGCCTGGCGTCCGATCTGGCGCCCAACGGGTTTTGGCTCTGACCCGCGCGCGGCCCCGGGTCGGGCAATCACCCGGCGCGCGCTCCGCGCATGCGCGCACGGGGCCCCGCGAGCAACCACCCCCGAAATAACCGGAGGCAAAGGGTGCCGGTCAACGCCCCGGGCCCAGGCGACTTGTCCGGTGTCCCGATAAGGACTTTTGCGTGCCTGCGATGGCTGCGGCGCAGCGGGCTGGGCGCAATAAATTACGCACTTTCAATTACGCTTTTGATTGCGGATTGAATTGCATATGTAATTACACATGTAATATCATTTGTAATAGAACTTGTACTCTCATTTGCACTTGATGGTATCGGCGTGCGAGTCTCCGGTGCGGGTTGTTAATGCGGTGAATGGAGCGGTTCACCGAGACGATAGAGCGGAAATTTCGTTACATGCTATTTTTTGCGTTATAACGGAATTATTTACTGAAGGATTTCCGCCATGGCCCACACCCACTCTACGGGTATCAGCAACCTCATCATTCTCATCAGCGACACGCATCTGACCGCTGGGGAGACCATGACGGTGACTTACGTGTTCAACGAAGCGCCGACCTATAACTACACAACGAGGGTGTCCTCCTTCAATCTCTCGAGTATGGCGACCCAGGACACACCCAACGGGGTTTTGTCCAACTTGGTCCAGAACTCGGAGAACGACCGGATATTCACCGCCACATTCACACCGAATGCGAACGTGGACAAGGCCCGCGGTCGCATCACCATGGACCTGAACGATCTCTGGGTGACGAAAGCGACGAAGCCTTGCGGGGTCTTCCAGTCCGTGGAGTACACCGTGGACACCATGCCGGCCAACGCGGTCCGCAACCCCAAGCTCAGCGACGTCACCATCAGCATCAGCAAAGACGCTCTGATCGGGGGGCGCTCCATGACGGTCACTTTCGAGTTCAACGGATGGCCGTTGGAGAGCAGTTTCTCGCTCGATGACGTGTCGGCGTCGCATGGCGAACTGTCCGACTTGGTCCGGGACCCGAACAACGCCAAGATCTACACCGCCACATACACACCGGATCACCACAAGAACAGGGTCGTGGGCCAGATCACGCTGGACTTGGCCAAACTCACGGATGCGGACGGCAACGCGGGCACCGGGGTGCGCCAGTCCAAAGAGTACACCGTGTACACCCTGATGCCGGCGAACTTCACGAACGTCTTCATCCGCCTTGGTGACAACTATTTGACCGCGGGCGAGACGACGACGGTGACTTTCGAGTTCGACGGATGGGCGTTGGAGGAGAGCTTCGCCCTCACCGACGTGAGTGCGCCCAATGGCGTCTTGTCCAACCTGGTCAGGGACTCGAACAACGCCAGGGTCTACACCGCCACGTTCACACCGAACGCGAACACGAACCGGGCCGTCGGCCGCATCACCCTGGACCTGAAAAATATCGCGGATGGGGAGGATACGGGTACCGAAGGCCATCCGGGAATGGGGGTGCGGCAGTCCATTGAGTACACCGTGGACACCATGCCGCGCAACGCGCAGAGCAACCCTGCCCTGGATCACGTGAGCATCCGCCTGAGCGACACGTTCCTGGGCAAGGACGAAAGCATGACCGTGACCTTCGAGTTCAACGGATGGGCGTTGGAGTCGAGTTTCACCATCAGCGACATCGTGGCGCCCCTTGGCGTCTTGCATGACTTGGTCAGGGCCCCGAACAACGCCAAGATCTACACCGTCAAATTCACGCCGCACAACAAAACGAGCAAGGCCGTAGGCCGCATCACGCTGGACCTGTCCAAGCTCCAGGACAGCGACGGCACTGCGGGCACCGGGGTGTACCAGTCCGCCGAGTACACCGTGGACAACTTGCCGTCCACCACCGACTTCAGCCGCGTCAACATCCGCATCAGCGACAGCCAGCTGACCGCGGGCGAGACCATGACGGTGACCTTCGAGTTCAACGGATGGCCGTTGGAGGAAAGCTTCGCCCTCGCCGACGTGGTGGCGACCCATGGCCGCTTGTCCAACCTGGTCAGGTCCACCGAAGACGCCCGGATCTTCACCGCCACGTTCACCCCGGATGCGAATGCGCGCGGGGTCCACGGCCGCATCTCGCTGGACCTGGCGAACGTCACGGACGGGCTCGGCAGCCCGGGCACCGGGGTGTACCAGTCCAGCGAGTACAGCGTAGAAAGCGCTGCGTCCAACAACGCGGGCACCAGGCTGAATCGCGTCAACATTCGCCTGAGCGACAACTACCTGAGCCGGGGCGAGGCCGTGACGGTAGTTTTCGAGTTCAACGCCGAGCCGGCGCAAGTTGACTTCCTGCGCCACGTGGTCTCGCCCCTGGGCACCCTGACCAACCTGAAATGGGACTACAACCACAACGAGAAGTTCTGCTCCGCCACGTTCACCCCGAACGTCAACATGGCCAAGGGCGTGGGCCGCATTTCCCTGGACCTGTCCAAGGTCACGGATGATGACGGCAATGCGGGCTCCGGGACGTACCAGTCCGCCGAGTACACCGTGGATACCGCGCGGCCCGAGCTCAGCATCACGCTCGCCGACACCCAGCTGAGTGCCGGCGAAACCACCACCGTCACCTTTGCTTTCTCCAAGGAAGTCAGCGCCACCAGCTTCAAGGCGGCCATCAACCTCGCGAATGCCCGGGGCACGCTGAGCGATCCCGTGAGCGCCGACGGCGGCAAAACCTGGACCGCCACCTTCACGCCCCTTGCCGACGTGCAAACCGCCAGCGGCGTGATCCGCGTGAACATCAGCGGCGTGCGCGACCCGCATGGCAACGTGGGCCTGGGCGACCCCGTCTCCAGCAACGCCTACACCGTGAGCACCGTGCGGCCCACGTTGGCCGCGACCGGCCACACCATCGACGACAACCGGCTCAGCGTGGGCGAGACCGCCTACATCAAAATCAAATTCAGCGAGCCCGTGACGGGCTTCGACGCCTCCGACGTGATCCTGGCCCCCGGCAGCGGCAGCGTGGGCCAAGTGTTCACCGCCTGGCAGCCCGCGGCCGACGGCAGCAGCGACACCTGGGAGGTGGTGCTCCATGCCCCCGGCGCCGGCGCGACGTCGACGAACAACCCGATCAGCGTGAACCTCGCGGGCGTCAGCACCCGCGGGGGCAGCACGGGCCAGGGCACCGTGGCCACGGGCCTGAGCTACAGCGTGGACACCACCCGGCCCACGCTGCTCAGCACGCGCATCAGCTACGACGCGGGCAAGACCGACACCGTTCTCAAATTCCGCGAAAACGCGCTGGTCAGCTTCACCTTCTCCGAACCGGTGACGGACTTTGGCCTGAACGACGTGCTGCTGGTGAATGGCCTGCGCGATGGCATGCTGTCGCACTTCACGTCCACCGGCGACGGCAGCGTCTGGACCGCGAACCTGAGCGCGCCGACGCGCAACATCACCTCGTCGAACAACACCTTTCGCGTGAACATGCGCGGCGTGACCGACCTGGCGGGCAACGCGGGCGAGGGGGTGGTTGCCACCGGCGTCAGCTACGGCATCAACACCGTGGGCACCACCGCGGTGCGCAGTCTGCTCATCGAGGACCGCCTCCTGGCTGCGAACGAGGAAACCACCGTCACCATCACCTTCACCAGCGCACTGGATGCAAACAGCTTCACGCTGGATGACCTGGAGATCATCGATCCCGTGACCCAGCGCAAGCAGGCGACCGATGGCCTGCGGGGAACGCTGTCGAACCTGCGCACCACGGACGGCGGAACCACGTGGAAGCTCACGCTCAAGTCCCCGGCTGCGGACAACACGAGCGGCAACCTCATCGCGCTCAAGCTGAGCGGCATAACCGATCGCGCGGGCAACGTGGTCAGCGGGGGCAACGTGCCCGGCGACACGACGGGGGGGACCTGTATAGCCTACAACCAGGCCTACACCAACGACAGCACCGCGCCCCAGATGGCCGGTATGGTGATCTCGAGCCGCTCCCTCGGAACCGGCGGCACCATCACCTTCACCGTCACCTTCGACGAGCCGGTGACGGGCCTCACCACCAGCGCCATACAGCTCTCCGCCGGCGCTTCCAGTGGCACGGTGTCCGGCCTGAACTCCAGCGACGGCGGAAGGACCTGGATCGTCACCATCAGCGCCCCGACGATCAGTACCACCGCGTCCAACGTCAAGATGAGCATCGCGAAGGAGGGAATCAGGGACCTCGCGGGCAACGCGGCCGGATCGGGCGAGTACCAGGCCGCCAGCGCGAACCTCTACGACGTCGACACCAGCGGCCCCGCTGCCCCGCCTGTCCAGCCTGGCCCGCTCACCGCGACCATCACGCTCGACGACAACAACCTCACGGCCGGTGAAAGCACCACCGTCACCTTTTTCTTCAGCAAGCGCGTGAACGGCTTCACGGCAAGCGACATCGTCCTCAGCCACGCCAACGGCACGTTGGACGCGCTCACGGAGCATGCAGACGACAGGACCTGGATAGCGACCTTTACGCCCGCAGCCAACGTCAACGCCAGCAGCAACACCATCCGCGTGAACCTCGCCGGCGTGACCGCCGCAGACGCGACGAACGCCGCAGGCGTCGGCCAGGCGAGCAGCAGCAACTACAGCATCAACACCGTGCGCCCCAGCGCCACGATCATGCTCGACAGTATCAGCCTCACGGCGGGCCAGATCACCATGGTCCGCTTCGCCTTCAGCGAGGCGGTCACGGGCTTCAGCGCGGAGGACGTCGTGCTCACCCACGCCAACGGCACGCTTGGCGCACTCCTCTCCACAGATACCGAAGGCAAGACCTGGACGGCGGCCTTCACGCCCGCGGAGAACACCGCAAACGCGAGCAACACCATCCGCGTGAACCTCGCGGGCGTGCGCAACGCCGCAGGCAACACGGGCGAAGGCCAGGCCAGCAGCGCCATCTACGTCATCGACACCGTGCCCGGGGGCACCGTGCGGCCCACGTTGGCCGTGACCGGCCACAGCATCGACGACAACCAACTCGGCATTGGCCAGACCGCCTACATCACAATCAAATTCAGCGAGCCCGTGACGGGCTTCGACGCCTCCGACGTGATCCTGGCCCCCGGCACCGGCAGCGTGGGCCAAGTGTCCGCCGCCTGGCAGCCCGGGACCGACGGCAGCAACGACACCTGGGAGGTGGCGCTGCATGCCCCCGGCACCGGCGCCGGCGCGACGTCGACGAACAACCCGATCAGCGTGGACCTCGCGGGCGTCAGAAACCGCGCGGGCCACACGGGCCTGGTCACCGAGGCCACGGGCCTGAGCTACAGCGTGGACACCACCCGGCCCAGGCTGCTCGGCACGCGCATCAGCCACGGCGCGGGCGAGACCGACACCGTTCTCACGCGCTACGAAACCGCCCTGGTGAGCTTTACCTTCTCCGAACCGGTGACGGGCTTTGGCCTGAACGACGTGCTGCTGGTGAATGGCCTGCGCGATGGCATGCTCTCGCACTTCACGTCCACCGGCGACGGCAGCGTCTGGACCGCGAACCTGAGCGCGCCGACGCGCAACATTACCTCGACGAACAACACCTTTCGCGTGAACATGGCCGGCGTGAACGACCGGGCGGGCAACGCGGGCGAGGGGGTGGTTGCCACCGGCGTCAGCTACGACATCAACACCACCTACCACGGCCCCACGGTGCGCAGTCTGGTCATCGCTGACCGCGTCCTGGGTCCGAACAAGACAACCACCATCACCATCGTCTTCTCCGACGCACTGGATGCAAACAGCTTCACGCTGGATGACCTGGAGATCATCGATCCCGGGACCCAGCGCAAGCAGGCGACCGATGGCCTGCGGGGAACGCTGTCGAACCTGCGCACCACGGACGGCGGAACCACGTGGCAGGTCACGCTCAAGACCCCGGCTGCCGACAACACGCGCGGCAACCTCATCGCGCTCAAGCTGCGCGACATCACCGATCGCGCGGGCAACGTGGCCACCGGGGGCAACGTGCCCGGCGACACGACGGGGGGGACCTACATAGCCTACGACCAAACCTACACCAACGACAGCACCCCGCCCTGGATGGACGATATGGTGCTCTCGAGCCGCTCTCTCAAAACCGGCGGAACCATCACCTTCACCTTCACCTTCGACGAACCGGTGACGGGCTTTACCACCAACGCCATACATCTCTCCGCCGGCGCTTCCAGCGGCACGATAACCAGCCTGAACCCCACCGACGGCGGAAAGATCTGGATCCTCACCATCCGCGCCCCGGATTTCAGTACCACCGCGTCCAACGTCAAGATAACCATCACGAAGGGGGGAATGAGCGACGCCCAGGGCAACGTGACCGGACCGGGCGGGATCCACGCCGCCGGCGCGAACCTCTACGACGTTGACACCCGCGAACCCGCTGCCCCGCCTCCGCCCCCGCCGCCCCCTCCACCCCCGCCGCCGCTCCCGCCGGTCCGGTCTGGCCCGCCGACCGCGACCATCACGCTCGCCGACACCAACCTCACAGTCGGTGAAACCACCACCGTCACCATCGTCTTCAGCAATCGCGTCAACGGCTTCACGGCGGACGACATCGTCCTCAGCGACGCCAACGGCACGCTCGGCCCGCTCACGGTGAATACCGACAGCAGGGCCTGGACGGCGACCTTCACGCCCACAGCCAACGTCAACGCCACCAGCAACACCATCCGCATCAACCTCGCCGGCGTGACCGCCGCGGACGCGGCGGACACCATAGGCGTCGGCCAGGCGAGCAGCGCCAGCTACAGCGTCCACACCGTGCGCCCCAGCGCCACGGTCACGCTGGGCAGTACCAGCCTCACGGTGCGCCAGAGCACCACGGTCCGCTTCGCCTTCAGCGAGGCGGTCACGGACTTCAGCGCGGAGGACGTCGTGCTCACCGACGCCAAAGGCACGCTCGGCCCGCTCACGGCGGATGCAGACGGCAAGACCTGGACGGCGATCTTCACGCCCGCGACGAACACCGCAAGCGCCAGCAACGTCATCCGCGTGAACCTCGCGGGCGTGCGCAACGTCCCGGGCAACACGGGCGAAGGCCAGGCCAGCAGCCCCAGCTACGCCATCGACACCAGGGCCGTGCGCCCCACGCTCACCATCACGCTGGCCGACACCGACCTCAGGATGGACGAAACCACCATCGTCACCTTTGTCTTCTCCGATGTCGTGAATGGCTTCACGGCAGAAGACATCATGCTCAGCGACGCCAACGGCACGCTGAGCCCGCTCCGGGCAAATGCCGACGGCAGAACCTGGACGGCGACCTTCCTGCCCACGCTCGACGTGCAGGACGCGAGCAACACCATCCGCGTGAACCTGGCCGGCGTGACCAACCGCGCAGACCGGGCAGGCGTCGGTCACGCCAGCAGCGCCAACTACGCCATCGACACCGCGGTAGCGCTCCCCACCGCCACCATCACGTTGGCCGACAACAACCTCACGACCGGCGAAACCACCACCGTCACCTTTGCCTTCGCCGAGCGCGTGCATGGCTTCACGGCGGAAGACATCGTGCTCAGCGACGCCAATGGCACGCTGGGCCCGCTCACGGCAAATGCCGACGGCAAAACCTGGACGGCGACCTTCACGCCCACGATCAACGTGCTCGACGGGAGCAACACCATCAGCGTCAACCTGACCGGCGTGACCCAGCGCGCAGGCCGGGCAGGCGTTGGCAACGCCAGCAGTGCCAGCTACGCCATCGACACCGCGCTACCCCCCAGCGCCACCATCACGCTGGCCGACACCAACCTCAGGATCGACAGAACCACCACCGTCACCTTTGTCTTCGCCGATCCCGTGAATGGCTTCACGCGCGACGACATCGTGCTCAGCGACGCCAACGGCACGCTGGGCCCGCTCACGGCGAATACCGACGGCAAAACCTGGACGGCGACCTTCACGCCCACGACCGGCGTGCAGGACACGAGCAACACCATCAGCGTGAACCTTGCCGGCGTGACCAACCGCGCAGGCCGGGCAGGCACCGGCAACGCCACCAGTGCCAACTACCAGATAGACACCAGCGAATCCACGCGCCCCACCGTCACCATCACGCTGAGCGACAGCGCCCTGAAGATCGGCGAGACCAGCACCGTCACCTTCCGCTTCAACGCGCCGGTCCTCGGCTTTACGGCCGACGACGTCGAGACCCCCAACGGCACGCTGGGGCCCCTGACGGCCGGCGCCGACGGCCGCACCTGGACCGCCACGTTCACCCCCACGGGCAATGTCGAGGACAGCAGCAACGTCATCACCGTAAACCTCACGGGCGTGACGAACACCGTCGGCCGCGCCGGGCTCGGCAGCGCCAGCAGCGCCAACTACCAGGTAGACACCCGGCGGCCCTCGGTGCTCTCCGTCACGCTCGCTGACGACAAGCTCGGCATCGGCGAGTCGACCACCGTCACCATCGTCTTCTCCGAAGCGCTGGACCGGAGCATGGCTCCCGCAAACGACAGGGCCTTCCAGCTGCGCGACCTGACGATGAACCCCGCGTCCAGCGGCGGCACATTCTCCGACCTGCGCACCGCGGACGGCATCACCTGGCAGTGCACCCTGACGGCCCCGCTTGCCGGCTCCCCGACGACCGGCAACCGCGTCCAGGTGAACCTCCCCGGCGTGGTCGATCTGGCGGGCAACCAGGGAGAGGGAACCCCGTCTTCCGCCCCCTTCAGCTACGACCTCACGCGCCCCACCGTCACCATCACGCTGGCCGACACCCAGCTCACCGTGGGCGAAACCACCACCGTCGTGTTTGCCTTCAGCGAGCGCGGCATCCGCTTTGCGCAGGAGGACGTCGTGCTCATCGGCGCCAACGGCACGCTGAGCAACCTCACCCCCGACTCCTTCGGCAGAAACTGGACCGCCACCTTCACACCCACGGCGAACGTGAGCGTCGCGAGCAACACCATCGGCGTGAACATGGGCCGCGTGCGCGACACCGCGGGCAACACGGGCGAAGGCATCACCAGCAGCGCCAGCTACCAGATCAACACCATCGACCCCACGCGCCCCTACGCCGCCATCACGCTGGCCGACACCCGCCTCACCCTGGGGGAGACCACCACCGTCACCTTCCGCTTCAACGAGCGCGTGACCGGCTTCACGAGCGCCCACGTCGTGCTCAGCGACGCCAACGGCACGCTCGGCCCGCTCACGGCGGACGCCGACGGCAAAACCTGGAGCGCCACCTTCACGCCCGCGGCGAACGTCGATGACGCGACGAACACCATCCGCGTGAACCTCGGCGGCGTGACCGGCGCCACGGGCCGCGCCGGCGAAGGCCGCGCCATCAGCGCCAACTACAGCGTGCACACCGCGCCGCTCAACGCCACCATCACGCTGGCCGACACCCAGCTGGCAATAGGCAAAACCACCACCGTCACCTTTGCCTTCAGCGAAACCGTCAGCGGATTCACCGCCGCCGACGTCGTGCTCAGCGACGCCAACGGCACGCTCGGCCCGCTCACGGCGAGTGCCGAAGGCAACACCTGGAGCGCCACGTTCACCCCCGCGGCGAACACCGAGGACAGCAGCAACACCATCCGCGTGAACCTTGCCGGCGTGACCAGCGCCACAGGCCAGGCCGGGGCAGGCCAGGCCAGCAGCGCCCACTTCAGCGTGGACACCGTACGGCCCTCCGTGCGCTCCGTCACGCTCGCCGACAGCAAGCTCAGCGGCAACGAATCGACCACCGTCACCATCGTCTTCTCCGAAGCGCTGAACCGGAGCCTGCCTTCCACGGACAGCAAGGCATTCACCCTGTCGGACCTCACGATGGACCCCGCGCCCAGCGGCGGCATCTTCTCCGACCTGCGCAGCACCGACGGCATCACCTGGCAGTGCACCCTGACGGCCCCGCCTCCCGTCGGCCTCTCGACGACCGGCAACCGCATCCGGGTGAACCTCTCCGGCGTGGTCGATCTGGCGGGCAACCAGGGAGAGGGAAGCCCGTCCTTCGCCTCCTTCAGCTACGACCTCGTGCGTCCCACCGTGCGCATCACGCTGGCCGACAGCGCGCTCACCGTGGGCGAGAGCACCACCGTCACCTTTACCTTCAGCGAGCCCGTCACCGGCTTCACGCAGGGCGACGTCGTGCTCACCGGCGCCAACGGCACGCTGGGCCCGCTCACGGCGAACGCCGAGCGC
>NZ_AFAL01000767.1 GCF_000193225.1 Verminephrobacter aporrectodeae subsp. tuberculatae At4
CGGGCAACGCAGGCTTTGCGGTCAGCAGCAGCACGGGCACGGCCATTACCGTGAACAGCGCCGTGGTCAACGCAACGGCCAAGACCGTGACGCTGACGCTCAGCCGCGCCGTGACCAGCGCGGAGACCACCGTGACCGTGAGCTACACCAAGCCCACATCCGGCGCCGTGGTGCAGGACGCTGCCGGCAACGACGCAGCGGACTTCAGCGCAAAGCCCGTGACGAACAGCACACCAGCGCCCGTCGCACCCGCACCTGCACCTGCCGCGCCCGCCGCACCCCCTTCATCCGGTGGATCCTCTGGCGGAGGATCCCCCGCGCCTGCACCAGGCCCCCACAGGGAACCGGATACAGACAGCGACGGTGTGCCCGACGCCCAGGAAAACCAGGCCATCGGCCCCACCGGTGCCGCACGCGGCGACGGGAACCGGGACGACGTCCAGGACAGGACACAGGCCGCAGTCGCCTCATACAGCGCCACGACGAGCAGCAGTTCCAGCACCTCGGTCACCTTGGTGGCCGATAGCCAGGAAGGCAAGGTCAACGCCAGCAGTACCGTCCGCATTACCAGCCTGGTGCAAAAGGCGGTCCCGACCTCGATGTCCCGGGCGCTGGAGACACCGATCGCGCTGACGAGTTTCAAGGCCACGCTGGATGCCACCGGCAGCAGCGAGACCTTCAGCCTGTACGTGGACCCGAAGCTCGGCGCCAACGGTTACTGGGCGCAGGACAGCAGCGGCACCTGGGTGAATCTGGCGAGCAGCCCTTACGGCGGCAAGATGGTGAACGAAGGCGGGCGGCTGCGGCTGGACTTTGCGATCCAGGATGGCGGGCAGTTCGACGCCGATGACAAGGCCGACGGCACCATTACCGCCTCCGGTGCCGCAGCGCAGATGCCGCTGTCCATCACCGGGCAGGCGTCCGATGTGCTGAGTGGTGGAGGGTTCTGGTTCTGAAGTCGGCTCCCCCGGACCCATCTCCCTCAAGAGGGGTCATGGGGGGTGTTGAATTTGCAGGCCAGGACACCAGCCACAGTGCGATGGCGATCAGTCCGCCGCGCAGCGCATCCAGTCGCCGACCGCCTGGTCTGTCGTCCGCAGACCTTGGTCGATTCCGCAGCCCGCGCAGCCCAAGTCTGCCTTCGGGTGAGCGCTGGACTGCGCACCCTTGCGCGAACGATCGCCCACGGCGAATTTTCCGGTGGCGAAGCAATGGGGGAATAAAAAAAATGCCAAAGAATCCACCATTTTCTGGGCAGATCATGCGCAAACTGGTCACGTCTGCAATGTTTGAGTCTGTATAAAAACAAGACATAGTTCCGGTCGCATGGACCCCGAAGAATCGTCTGACTGCCCCAAAACGCAGCCTCCGATTCGACCCCCTGCGCACCACAGCAAACCGCCCGGCGCACTCCATCCGCAGCGCGCGTGGCCAGACCGTTCGGCCCCGACCGGGCGCCGCGCCCAGCGCTTGGGAAGAGGGTCCGCGGCGGTCTGCGGCACCCGGTCCGCCGGGCATGTCCCAGGCAGCACGTCGATTCCGTCCATCGCCTTGAACCGCCCGGCTGCTGCCTGTTGCCGACCCGGACTACTGCGCCGCCGGGCGCCAGCGTCCGTCCACACCACATGCTGGCGAAGCAAGGAGAACAACGGATAAGCGCATAAAAATTGGACAGGGTCAGAACGTTCAAGAGAAACGTGGGTTACACTGACGGCGTTTTAAAGCGTTATTGATTGTTTCCATGACGACAGAGAAATGCCTCTTTATGCAGGAGTTGAGCCTAATGCGGCGGAGCAGGTCTCGCCCTGACTCCCGGACTGCTCGGGGCTACAGCAGCGCCAGCCGCATCGTTCCGCCCTCCGGCGTCGGCGAGGCACCCAACGCAACGGCCGCCGGCCCCCGCGCCACGGGGGCATCCGCACTGCCGGCGGGCTCCGGTGGCGTACCCCAGGATCAGCGTCCGGCGCCTCGCCGCCATGGGCAAGACCGCCACCCTGGCGCCCAGGCGCGCCGTGATCAGAAGATTGACCGAGCCGGTGCGGGCCTGAGCGCCAGCAGCAGCATCCTGCGCCTCTGGCGCTGGCGGCCACAGCGGCACCTGGCCATGCACATTGCGCGCGGGCTCCGGCAGTTCTCCGGCGCGCAGCAGTGCACTCCAAGAGCAACGTCCAAAGCGTCACCACCCCGGCCAAGACTGTCCCCCCTGGCGCCCAGCCGCGCTGCGGGTCCACGGCGCGGCGCTCGCACCCAGGCACCCGGCGCGTGCACCACCGCAGCAAACCAAGGGCCCTGTCCATAGCGCGACAGGAGCCCCAATTTCGTCCATCGCACCTTCACCTTGAAAGGAAAACCATGCCTGACAACACATCACCAGCCGAAATAGCCGATAGGGTCACCGAGGAGGACAGCGCCAAAACAAAAATATGGCCCATGCCGCCAACAGGGTCCACGGCAGCAGACACCACGCCCCCGGTGGTCAACACCGCCACGGTCGAAGGCAACCAACTGGTGCTCACGTACACGGAAGCCGGCGCCCTGGACCCGATAGCACTCGTGCGCAATGCCGGCTTTACGGTCAACACCGCCACGGCGGCCATCACCGTCACCGGCGCCGCGATGAACATATACGCCAAGACCGTGACGCTGACACTGAGCCGCGCCGTGGCCGTAGCGGAGACGGTGACCGTCAACTACACCAAGCCCGCGTTCGGTCAAGGGGTGCGGGACGTTGCCGGCAACAATGCGGCGAACTTCAGCAACATGGCGGTGACCAACAACACGCAAGTTGACACCACGCCCCCGGTGATCAACATCGCCGTGGTCAACGGCAACCAGCTGGAGCTCATGTACACGGAAGCCAACAGCCTGGACGGGGCGGCGCTCGCGGGCAACGCCGGCTTTACGGTCCACAGCGCCGCAGGCAGGGCCATTACCGTCACCGGCGCCGTGGTGGACGCGACGACCAAGATCGTCACGCTGACGCTCAGC
>NZ_AFAL01000766.1 GCF_000193225.1 Verminephrobacter aporrectodeae subsp. tuberculatae At4
CGAATACGCAAGCGACGAGGACATCGCCGCCGGCGCCGACGTCCTGCTCGCAGCCACGCTCGCGGCGGCCACGCAATGACGCGGACGCGAATTCAGGCCGGGGCCGTTTGCGGCAGCGGGGCGGACATCGCCGCGACCGCTTCCTCGAGCGGCCGCATGTGTTCCGCGATGGCCCTGCGGATGGTCACCAGCGTGCGCTCGATGGGAAAAGACCAGGAATTTCATGGTGTCCTTGGCGCGTGCGCACCTGCGGCGTCGGCCGCACGTCCTGGGGAAGGCCCTTCTTGCCGGATGGGCTGCAGCGTGGCGGGGGTGGCCGTGGCGGCTGCGGTGGGGTGAGCGCGCTTGCCGCGCAGGCGGCGCAGCAGGCGCGTGGTCCATTGTCCGAAGTCGTCGACCCCCGTGAACACCGCCGGAATCACCAACAGGCTGAGCAGCGTGGAGGTGATCAACCCGCCGATCACCGCCACCGCCATCGGTGAGCGAAAGCTCGGGTCGGCCGCACCCACGCCCAGCGCGATGGGCAGCATGCCCGCGCCCATGGCGAGCGTGGTCATGATGATCGGACGCGCGCGTTTGTGGCAGGCGTCGAGCAACGCATCCTGAAGCGTCATACCCCGCTCGCGCCGCGCCAAAATGGCGTATTCGACCAGCAAGATGGAGTTCTTGGTGGCGATTCCCATGAGCATGATGAGCCCGATGAGCGAGGGCATGGAAAAGCTCTTTTGCGCAATCAGCAGCCCCACGAAGGCGCCGCCGATCGACAGCGGCAACGCCGCCAGAATGGTCACCGGGTGCAGAAAGTCCTTGAACAACAGCACGAGCACGATGTAGATGCACAGCACGCCGGTGAGCATGGCCAGGGAGAAGCTGGCGAACAGCAGGCCCATCTCCTCGGCGTCGCCGATCTTGATCTGGCGCACGCCCGGTGGCAGGTTGTTGATCGAAGGCAGGGCCTGCACCGCCTTGTCAACCTTGCCCAGTTCCAGGTCGGCGAGTTCGATCTCGAAGTTCACGTTGCGTGCGCGGTCGTAGCGGTTCACCTCCGCGGGGCCGCTGCTGAACTCCAGCGTGGCCACCTGACCGAGCATCACCGGGCCCTTGCTGCCCGGCACCGTGAGGCGCTCGAGCAGCGCCAGGTCCTGGCGCGCGTCGTCCTGCAGCTTGACGACGATGGGGATCTGGCGCGACGCCAGGTTGAGCTGGGGCAGCGACACATCGTAGTCGCCCACGGTGGCGATGCGCAGCGTCTCGGCGATGGCGCTGCTGGTCACGCCCAGGTCGGCGGCGCGTGCAAAGTCCGGGCGCACGGCAATCTCGGATTGCACCAGGCTGGCCGTGGACGCGATCCCGCCCAGGCCCTCGATGCTGCGCAGGTCCTTCTCCAAGGCCAGCGCGGCGTTGCCCAGCGCCTGCGGGTCCTCGCCCGAAAGCACGAGCATGTATTTCCCGGCTGAACCGCCGAGGCCGACCTTGCTGCGCACGCCGGGCAGGGACACCAGCGCCGCGCGGATTGCGTTCTCGATGAGTTGCTTGCGCGGCCGCTCGCGGCGTGCGGAGAGCATGACGGTGAGCGTGGCCTTGCGCGTTTGCTCAGCCGCCGCCGCCGCGAACGGGTCCGCTCCGGCCGAACCGCCGCCGATGGTGGTGTACGTGCTTTGCACGTGCTCCACGCGGGCGATGCGCTGGCGCGCGTCTTCGGCCACGGAGCGCATCTGCGCCAGCGTGCTGCCCGGCGACAGTTCCAGGTGCACCTGCGTCTGCGAGTTGTCGTCGGGCGGGATGAAACCCGTGGGCAGCATCGGGATGAGCGCCAGCGAGCCGAAGAAGAACACCGCCGTCGCCAGATAGGTCAGCCCGCGGTGCCGGATGCACCATGCCGCCCAGCGCAGATACACGCGCATCCAGCGCGGGTCCTGGTGCCTATCCACGATGGGCCGCAGGAGGTAGGCCGCCATCATCGGCGTCAGCGCGCGCGCCACCACCAGGCTGGCGAACACCGCGAGCGACGCCGTCCAGCCGAACT
>NZ_AFAL01000765.1 GCF_000193225.1 Verminephrobacter aporrectodeae subsp. tuberculatae At4
AGTAGACCAGGCTCTCGTAGACGTACGCGTGCAATCCGTTTTGCAGCGAATTGTTCTGGGTATGAATGTCCCAGGACCCTATCTCGGACTGGCTGGTCCATGTGAAGGTTTTCGCGTGCAGTGCGGGCGCAAGCAGCAGTAGCGCTGCCGCAGCGGCCATGGACAGGAAACGGTATTTGAATTGCATGGAGCACGCTCGATTTCCAAGGTTTCACGGTGCAGAGCAAAGCCGACGCTGCGGCCAAGAGGACACCCCTCTCCCCGGGCAGGCGTCTTGGGAGCCTCGCACGCAAGGATGGTGCCAAGCCGGCTGCTGCCGCGCCTCAGTGCACCCGGACCATGCGGACGTCCACGCGGTTATCCGCGCGGTGCACGAGATCGACGTTCCGCTTCATCGCCCAGGGGATCACCTGGTCGTGCAAGGGGATGTGCGATACGGTGTCGTTGGACAGTTGCAGCGCCTCGGTGAGCATGCGCGCGCGCACGGGCGCGTCCGTCTCCCCCTTGATGCGGTCCACGAGGTAGTCCATGCGCGGGTGGCTGTAGCGGCCCAGGTTGTAGTTTCCGTCGGCGCCCGCGCCCACCGTGCGCACCAGCGATTGCAGGGTGTTCAGCGCGTCGAACGTGGGAACGCCCCAGCCCAGCATGTAGATGCTGGCCTCGTAGCGCTGGATCATCGGAAAGTAGGTCGCCAGCGGCAAGGTGCGCAGCTTGGCTCTTACGCCCACACGCGACCACATGGCCGTCACGGCCTGGCAAATGGCCTCGTCGTTGACGTAGCGGTTGTTCGGGCAGGCAAAGTCCACCTCGAAGCCGTCCGGGTAGCCGGCCTCGGCGAGCAGCTTCTTGGCCGCTTCGACGCTGTACGGCAGGCGCTTGCCCACCGCCTCGGTATGGCCAGCGACCATGGGCGCCACGAGGGTGCCGTTGGGCTTGCCCAGGCCGCGCATGATGTTGCGCGCAATCGCCTCCGCGTCGATGGCCTGGTACAGGGCCCGGCGCACGCGCACGTCCTTGAGCGGGTTCCTGCCCTGGACGTTCGAGCCCGGCAGTTCCTCGCGGAACTGGTCCATGCCGAGAAAGATGGTGCGGAATTCCAGCCCATCAACCACCTTCATTTCGGGGTTGGCACGCAGACGCGCCAAGTCCTGCGGCGCGGGGTCGAGCACCATGTCCACCTCCCCCGAAAGCAGCGCCGCCATGCGCGTCGCGGCCGACTTGATCGGCGTGTAGACGATCTCGGTCACGTTGCCCTCCATCGTGCCCCACCAATGGGGGTTGCGCTTGAACACCATCTTCACGTCGGGTTGCCACGATTCCAGCGTGTAGGGCCCGGTTCCCATGGCGTTGCGGTGGGCAAAGTTCTCGTCCCTTCCCTTCATGTCCCGGGGCTCGACCGACCGGTTCTTCAGCGCCCAGGCGCGGCTCATGATGCGCAGTTCCGTCAGCTGGCGCAGCAGCACCGGATTCGGCGCGGAGAGCAGAACGTCGATGGTGTACTCGTCCACCTTGGTGACCTGGCGGATGCCTTGCGCATACGGCGTGAACGTCGATGTCTTGGCCATCGCACGCTGCAAGGAAAACACGGCGTCGTCGGCAGTAAACGCCGAGCCGTCGTGGAACCTCACGCCCTGCCGCAGGACGAAGCGCACTTGCGTGGGACTGATCTCTTTCCAGGACGTCGCCAGCACGGGCTCCACCGCGAAGGTCCTGCTGTTGTGATGGACGAGGCTCTCGTACACGCTGGCGTGTATGCCGTTTTGCAAGCCATTGTTTTCGGCGTGGATGTCCCAGGTCGCAACGTCCCCCTGGCTGGCCCATTTGAAGGGCCTGGCGTGCAGCGCGGGCGCAAGCAGCAGCAGCGCCGCCGCGGTCATCGACAGGAACCGGAGCCTGGCTTGCATGACGACTGCGCAGCGCCTCAGTTCACTTTGACCATGCGGACGTCCACGCGGTTATCCGCGCGGTGCACGAGATCGATGTTCCGCTTCATGGCCCAGGGGATCACCTGGTCGTGCAAGGGAATGTGCGATACGGTGTCGTTGGACAGTTGCAGCGCCTCGGTGAGCATGCGCGTGCGCACGGGCGCGTCCGTCTCCACCTTGATGCGGTCCACGAGGTAGTCCATGCGCGGATGGCTGTAGCGGCCCACGTTGTAGTTTCCGTCGGCGCCCGCGCCCACCGTGCGCGCCAGCGATTGCAGGGTGTAGAGCGCGTCGAACGTGGTCACGCCCCAGCCCAGCATGTAGATGCTGGCCTCGTAGCGCTGGAGCATCGGAAGAAAGGTGGACAGCGGCATGGTGCGCAGCTTGGCTCTTACGCCCACCCGCGACCACATGGCCGTGATGGCCTGGCAAATGGCCTCGTCGTTGATGTAGCGATTGTTCGGGCAGGCAAAGTCCACCTCGAAGCCATCCGGGTAGCCGGCCTCGGCGAGCAGCTTCCTGGCCGCTTCGACGCTGTACGGCAGCCGCTTGCCCACCGCCTCGGTATGGCCAGCGACCATGGGCGCCACGAGGGTGCCGTTGGGCTTGCCCAGGCCGCGCATGATGCTGCGCGCAATCGTTTCCGCGTCGATGGCCTGGTACAGGGCCCGGCGCACGCGCACGTCCTTGAGCGGGTTCCTGCCCTGGATGTTCGAGCCCGGCAGTTCCTCGCGGAACTGGTCCATGCCGAGAAAGATGGTGCGGTATTCCAGCCCGTCGATCACCTTCAACTCGGGGGTCGCGCGCAGACGCGCCAGGTCCTGCGGCGCGGGGTCGAGCACCATGTCCACCTCCCCCGACAGCAGCGCCGCCATGCGCGTGGCGGTGGACTTGATCGGGGTGTAGACCATCTCGCTCACGTTGCCCTCCATCTTTCCCCACCAGTTGGGGTTGCGCTTGAACACCATCTTCACCTCGGGCTGCCACGATTCCAGCGTGTAGGGCCCGGTTCCCATGGCGTTGCGGTGCGCGAAGTTTTCCTCCTTGCCCTTGATGTCCTTGGGCTCGACCGACCGGTTCTTCTGCGCCCAGGCCCGGCTCATGATGCGCAGATCCGTCATCTGGCGCAGCAGCACCGGATTCGGCGCGGAGAGCAGAACGTCGATGGTGTACTCGTCCACCTTGACGACCTGGCGGATGCCCTGCGTGTTCGGCGTGAACGTCGAGGTCTTGGCCATCGCACGCTGCAGCGAAAACACGGCGTCGTCGGCGCCGAACGCCGAGCCGTCGTGGAACTTCACGCCCTGCCGCAGGACGAAGCGCACTTGCGTGGGGCTGATCTCCTTCCAGGATGTCGCCAGCAGGGGCTCCACCGCGAAGGTCCTGCTGTTGTAGTAGACCAGGCTCTCGTACACCCAGGAATGAATTCCCTGCGCCAGCGAGTTGTTGTCGGAATGAATGTCCCAGGTTCCGATCTCTCCTTGGCTCGCCCATTTGAACGGCCGGGCGTGCAGCAGCGCGGGCGCAAGCAGCAGTGCGGCCGCAGCGGCCAGCGACAGGAAGCGTTTCTTGGGTTGCATGGGGTCCTTTCGATACCAAGTTTTGCTGTGCAGAAGAGCCGGTGCTGCGGCCAAGGGGAGGTCCCTGAATTCCCGGGTCAGTTCACTTTGACCATGCGGATGTCCAGGCGGTTGTCCGCGCGGTGCACGAGATCGACGTTCCGCTTCATGGCCCAGGGGATCACCTGGGAATGCAGGGGAATATGCGATACGGTGTCGTTGGACAGTTGCAGCGCCTCGGTGAGCATGCGCGCGCGCACGGGCGCGTCCGTCTCCCCCTTGATGCGGTCCACGAGGTAGTCCATGCGCGGATGGCTGTAGCGGCCCAGGTTGTGGTTTCCATCGGCGCCCGTGCCCACCGTGCGCGCCAGCGATTGCAGGCTGTAGAGCGCGTCGAACGTGGGAACGCCCCAGCCCAGCATGTAGACGCTGGCCTCGTAGCGCTGGATCATCGGAAAGTAGGTCGCCAGCGGCATGGTGCGCAGCTTGGCTCTTACGCCCACCCGCGACCACATGGCCGTGACGGCCTGGCAAATCGCCTCGTCGTTGATGTAGCGGTTGTTCGGGCAGGCAAAGTCCACCTCGAAACCATCCGGGTAGCCGGCCTCGGCGAGCAGCTTCTTGCCGCCTCGACGCTGTACGGAAAGCGCTTGCCCACCGCCTCGGTATAGCCCGCGACCATGGGCGCCACGAGGGTGCCGTTGGGCCTGCCCAGGCCGCGCAGGATGCTGCGCGCAATCGCCTCCGCATCGATGGCCTGGTACAGGGCCCGGCGCACGCGCACGTCCTTGAGCGGGTTCCTGCCCTTGACGTTCGAGCCCGGCAGT
>NZ_AFAL01000764.1 GCF_000193225.1 Verminephrobacter aporrectodeae subsp. tuberculatae At4
GGCTTTACGGTCAACACCGCCGCAGGCACGACGGCCATCACCGTGAACAGCGCTGTGGTAGACGCAACGGCCAAGACCGTCACGCTGACGCTGAGCCGCGCCGTAGCCGAAACGGAGACGGTGAGCGTCAGCTACACCAAACCCACCGGCAACGGGGTGCGGGACGCTGCCGGCAACAATGCAGCGAACTTCAGCGATAAGACCGTGACCCGTGGCACGCCATCGGACACCACGCCCCCGGTGATCAACGCCGCCACGGTCAACGGCAACCAACTGGTGCTGACCTACACGGAAGCCAACACCCTGAACGCGGCAGCGCTCGCGGGCAACGCAGGCTTTACGGTCAACGTCCACACCACCGCTGGCACGACGGCCATCCTCGTGAGCGGCGCCATGGTGAACGCGACGGCCAAGACCGTGACGCTGACGCTGAGTCGCGCCGTGGCCAACTCTGAGAGCGTGACCGTCAGCTACACCAAGCCCGAATCCGGCAACGTGGTGGAGGACGCTGCGGGCAATGACGCAGCGGACTTCAGCAGTCAGACTGTGACCAACAACACGCCTGCGCCCTCACCTTCCCCTGCGCCCGGGCCCGGGCCCTCACCCTCCCCCGGGCCCTCACCTTCCCCCGCACCCTCCCCAACCCCCCACAAGGAGCCGGATACGGACGGCGACGGTGTGCCCGACGCCCAGGAAAACCTGGCCATCGGCCCCGCTGGTGCCGCACTCGGCGACGGCAACGGAGACAAGGTCCAGGACAGCAAACAGGCCGCAGTCGCCTCGTACAGCGCCACGACAAGCAGCAGTTCCAGCACCTCGGTCACCTTGGTGGCCGATAGCCAGAATGGCAAGGTCAACGCCGACAGCACCGTCCGCATCACCAGTCTGGTGCAAAAGGCGGTCCCGGCCCAGATGCCCCAGGCGCTGGAGACACCGATCGCGCTGACGAGTTTCAAGGCCACGCTGGATGCAGCCGGCAGCAGCGAGACCTTCAGCCTGTACGTGGATCCGAAGCTTGGTGTCAACGGTTACTGGGTGCAGAGCAGCGCTGGCACCTGGGTGAACTTGGCGAGCAGCCCTTACGGCGGCAAGGTGGTGAACGAAGACGGGCGGTTGCGGCTGGACTTTGTGATCAAGGATGGCGGGCCGTTCGACGCCGATAACCAGGCCGACGGCACCGTCACCGCCTCCGGCGCTGCAGCGAAGATGCCGTTGTCCATCACCGGGCAGGCGTCAGACGTGGTGCATGACGGGTTCTGGTTCTGAAGTCATCTCCCCCCGGGCCCATCTTCCTCAAGAGGGGTCATGGGGGGCGTTGACTGTGGCGCAGAACCCGTGTTTTGCCCCGAAAATAGAAGCACAAAATTGGACGGCTGTATTGCACGCCATGGCAAGGCGAAAACCCTCGCGATACCCTTGTGGATAGCGGGGGTTTGCAACGCCTCCATGGCGTGAAGGCGCAGTTTCTTGTGCTGATATTTGCGGGGCAGGATACTGGCCACAGGCGTGCTGGCGATCACTCCGCTCTCTCATTGCATCCAGTGGGCCCGCGCGCGTGCGCCACGGGTTGGGGAACTACCCCGGGCTGAAGTCGGGGGGTGTCTTGTTGACGAACACCGTGGCTACTGTGGCTACTGTGGCGATTGGCGGCTCTGGTGCGAGTCCGCTGGTATCAGCGATCTCGATGGCAGTCAAGGCATTGGCTTTGGCGATTTGAACGCCGCTATCGAAGCGGCCCGAGCCGGCCAGGGATTCTCCCCGGTGCGCCGCACGCTGGTGCAGGCTGGCTTCCCGCCACGCCTGCTGCCCGCCGAGGCTCCGCTACTGCGCACGCCGCTCGCCTACCGCCTGGTCCATCGTCCGCAGACGGTGGTCCCGAGGGGCGAAGCGATGGGGAAATAAAAAAACGCCAAAAAATCCACCATTTGTTGGGCAGACCATGAGCAAACTGGTCACGTTTGCAATACTTAAAGCCGTATAAAAACCAGACAAGACCGCATGGGCCCCGTCGACGAGCCGGGAGATCCCCATGCAATCGCCGACTCGCCGGACTGCCCCGAAACGCAGCCCCCGCTTCGGCCCCTGCCTGCCACAGCAAGTCGCCCGGCGCGATCCATCCGCGGCGGGCAGGGCCAGACCGCTCCAGAAGCCCCGTTTGAAAAAGCCGGCGGCCCCGACCAGGTGCCGAGCGCTGCGCTGCGCTTGGCAAGGGGGCTCGCGGCAGTCTGCGGCATCAGGCCCGCCGGGCACGTCCCAAGCAGCCCATCGATTCCGGCCGTCGCTTTGAACCGCTTGGCTGCTGCCTGCTGCCGACCCGGATGCAGCGCCGCCGGGCGGGACGAGGAACGACGACGCGCCGCTGTCGAGCGCCAGCGCCGGTCCACGCCACGGGTTGGTCAAGCAAGGAGCACGACGGATCCAACGCATAAAAATTAAACAGGTATTAAACATTCTGAGAAATGTCGGGTTACACTGTTGACGTTTTAATTTGTCATTAATTGTTGTGTTGACGCACCGATACCTTCTTCTGCAGGCCTTGCTCCTGACGCAGTGGAGTCGGCTTTGCCCTGCCGGCCGGACCGCTGCGCAGGGCTACAGCGCCAGCTGCATCGTCCTGCCCTCCGGCGTTGGCGAGGGGGCCAACGCAACCGCCGTCAGCCCCGGTGCCGGTGGCCACAGCGACACGGGAGGGTCCGCACTGCCGGCGGGCTCCGGCAGCGCCCAAGCGCGCAATGGCGCACCCCGGGATCCGTGTCCGGCGCGTCGTCGCCATGGGAAGGACCGCCACCCTGGCTCCCAACCCCCGTGCCGTGGCCGGAAGAGAATTTGCCGAGCCGGTGGCGGGCGCCGAGTGCGCACTCCAAGACCACCGACCAAAGCACCGTGCCCACGGGCAGGGCCGCCACCCCGGTGCCGAGCCGCACCGGGGTCAGCGGTGAGACGCCCAGACACCCGGCGCGTGCGCCGCCGCATCGCCCGCCTGAAGCAGCACAAACCAAGGGCTCTTCTGTCCACAAGGCAGAGGAGCCCAAACCCCAGCCAACACACATTTTCACCACCGAAGGAAACCCATCATGCTTGACACTGCAACACTGCCCGCGACAGCCGACACCACTTCCCCGGTGGACAGCAGCGAGCTCGACGTCCATATCACGCTGGCCGACAGCGCGCTCACTGCGGGCGAGACCACCACCGTCACCTTCACCTTCAACAAGCCCGTCAACGGCTTTGACGCCAGAGACATCGTGTGCCCCAACGGCACGCTGAGCGCGCCCACGGCGAACGCCGAGCGCACGGTCTGGACGAGCACCCTCACGCCCACGGCCAACGTCAACGCCCCGTCGAATACCATCCACGCAGACCTCACCGGGGTGACCGACGACGCGGGCAACGCCGGCGAGTGGGAAGTCAGCAGCGCCAACTACTCCGTGGACACCCGGCCCGCAGCAGGTGCCGCGCCCCAGGTGGACAGCAGCGAGCTCGACGTCAATATCACGATCGCCGACAGCGTGCTCACCGCGGGCGAGACCACCACCGTCACCTTCACCTTCAACAAGCCCGTCAACGGCTTTGACGCCAGAGACATCGGGTGCACCAACGGCACGCTGAGCCTGCCAACGGCGAACGCCGAGCGCACGGTCTGGACGGCCACCCTCACGCCTACGGCCAACGTCAATGCCGGGGCGAATGTCATCCACGCAGACCTCACCGGGGTGACCGACGACGCGGGCAACGCCGGCGGGTGGGAAGCCAGCAGCACCAACTACTCCGTGGACACCCGGCCCGCAGCAGGTACCGAGCCCTCGGTGGACAGCAGCGAGCTCGACGTCAACATCACGATCGCTGACAGTGCGCTCACCGCGGGCGAGACCACAACAGTCACCTTCACCTTCAACAAGCCCGTCAACGGCTTTGACGCCAGAGACATCGGGTGCACCAACGGCACGCTGAGCCTGCCAACGGCGAACGCCGAGCGCACGGTCTGGACGGCCACCCTCACGCCCACGGCCAACGTCAACGCCGGGGCGAATGTCATCCGCGCAGACCTCACCGGGGTGACCGACGACGCGGGCAACGCCGGCGAGTGGGAAGCCAGCAGCGCCAACTACTCCGTGGACACCCGGCCCGCAGCAGATACCGCAGCCCCGGTGCTCAGCAGGGGACCCACCGCCGAGATCACGATGACCGACACGACGCTGGGAATCGGAGAAGTCGCTACGGTCACCATCCGCTTCTCCGAAAAAGTCCTCGGCCTGACCCTCGACGACATCGCGGTGTCCAGCAGTTCGCCAACCAGGGGCACGCTGAGCGACTTGGCCAGCGACGATGGCGGTCAGACTTGGACCGTCAAACTGACACCGACCGACTACAGCGAATCCAACGGGCGCAAAGCGGAAGGCAACACGATCGTTTTGCGTCAGAACAGCGTGACGGACCTGGCGGGTAACCAGGGTCCGGGACATGACGTATACAGCTCCGCCTACACCGTTGACCACGCCGCACCTGGCCTGGCGTGGTCCGGCCACATCACCTACGCGCCGGGAGAGACGAACAACACCCTCAGCGCCGGTGAAACAGCCACCGTCACCTTGACCTTCACCGAAGCAGTGAGGAACTTGAACGCCGGCCACATACTTTCCTTCACCTACAACGCGGACGGCTCCGTGAATTGGTTGGGCGCTGCGGGCGGTACGCTGTCGAACCTGGTCTCCACCGACGGTGGCACCACCTGGACCGCCACACTCACCGCCCCGACGGCCAGCACCACGCTCGCCAACGTCAGGCTGGGCGTATATATGGGCTCAGTGACCGACGAATCGGGCAACGCGGGCGCCGACGAGCTGGTATACCCCAGCCCCATCAGCTACAACATCGATACCGCCAGCAGGGGCCCACCGCCAAGATCACGATGACCGACACGACGTTGGGAATCGGAGAAGTCGCTACGGTCACCATCCGCTTCTCCCAAAAAGTCCTCGGCCTGACCCTCGACGACATCGCGGTGTCCAGCAGTTCGCCAACCAGGGGCACTCTGAGCGATTTGGCCAGCAACGATGGCGGTCAGACTTGGACCGTCAAACTGACACCGACCGGCTACAGCGAATCCAACGGAAGCAAAGTGGGCGGCAACACGATCGTTTTGCGCCAGAACAGCGTGACGGACCTGGCGGGTAACCAGGGCCCGGAGCATGACGTATACAGCTTCGCCTACACCGTTGACCACGCCGCGCCTGACCTGGCGTGGTCCGGCCACATCACCTACGCGCAGGGAGAGACGGACAACACCCTCAACGCCGGCGAAACAGCCACCATCACCTTGGTCTTCACCGAAGCAGTGAGGAACTTGAACGTCGGCCACATACTTTCCTTCACCGTCAACGCTGACGGCTCCGCGAATTGGTTGGGCGCTGCCGGCGGCACGCTGTCGAACCTGGTCTCCACCGACGGGGGCACCACCTGGATCGCCACACTCACCGCCCCGACGGCCAGCACCACGCTCACCAACGTCAGGCTGGGC
Organism: Verminephrobacter aporrectodeae subsp. tuberculatae At4; assembly: GCF_000193225.1. Classification (GTDB taxonomy): domain Bacteria; phylum Pseudomonadota; class Gammaproteobacteria; order Burkholderiales; family Burkholderiaceae_C; genus Acidovorax; species Acidovorax aporrectodeae. The sequence goes on from NZ_AFAL01000764.1 coordinate 5,519, forward strand.
GTGCATATAGCCCCAGTGACCGACGAATCGGGCAATGCGGGCATCGACGGGTGGATATACCCCAGCCCCATCAGCTACAACATTGATACCACCACCGTCTACGGCACGTATCCCGCAGATACCGAGGTCCCGGAGTCGGTGGAGATACCCGGATTCATCGCCACCGATGGCACGGACCCCGCAGAGACCGAGGACCCGGAGCTCAGCAGGGGGCCCACCGCCAAGATCACGATGACCGACACGATGCTGGGAATCGGAGAAGTCGCTACGGTCACCATCCGCTTCTCCAAAAAAATCCTCGGCTCCACTTTCACTCTCGACGACATCGCGGTGTCCAGCAGTTCGCCAACCAGGGGCACTCTGAGCGACTTGCTCAGCAACGATGGCGGTCAGACTTGGACCGTCAAACTGACACCGACCGGCTACAGCGACTCCAACGGACGCAAAGTGGGCGGCAACACGATCGTTTTGCGCCAGAACAGCGTGACGGACCTGGCGGGTAACCAGGGTCCGGAGCATGACGTATACAGCTTCGCCTACACCGTTGACCACGCCGCGCCTGGCCTGGCGTGGTCCGGCAACATCACCTACGCGCAGGGAGAGACGGACAACACCCTCAACGCCGGCGAAACAGCCACCGTCACCTTGGCCTTCACCGAAGCAGTGAGGAACTTGAACGCCGACCACATACTTCCCTTCACCTACAACGCGGACGGCTCCGCGAGTTGGTTGGGCGCTACCGGTGGCACGCTGTCGAACCTGGTCTCCACCGACGGTGGCACCACCTGGACCGCCACACTCACCGCCCCGACGGCCAGCACCACGCTCACCAACGTCAGGCTGGGCGTGTACATGGGCTCAGTGACCGACGAAGCGGGCAACGCGGGCACCGACTGGCAGGTATACCCCAGCCCCATCAGCTACAACATTGATACCACCACCGTCTACGGCACGCACTTCGCAGATACCGAGGCCCCGGAGCTCAGCAGCGCCACGGTCAACGGCAACCAGTTGGTGCTCCGCTACGCCGACGAGAACAACTTGGACGGGGCAGCGCTCGCGGGCAATGCCGGCTTTACGGTCAGCAGTACCACGGGCACGGCCATCACCGTCACCGGCGCCGTGGCGAACGGGGCGGCCAAGACCGTCACGCTGACGCTGAGCCGCGCCGTGACCAGCGCGGAAACGGTGAACGTCAGCTACGCCAAGCCCGCGACTGGCAGCGTGGTGCAGGACGCGAAGGGCAACGACGCAGCAAACTTCATCGAAAGGGCCGTGACCAACAACACGCCAACAACAGTAACGATCACGGGAGAAGCAGGAAGAGTAGTAGCAGCCGCATCCACGCAAGCAGACACCACGCCGCCGGAACTGGGCAGCGCCACGGTCAATGGCAACCAACTGGTACTCCGCTACACCGAAGAGAACAACCTGGACGGCGCAGCGCTCGCGGGCAACGCAGGCTTTGCGGTCAGCAGCACCCGGGGCACGGCCATCACCGTCACGGGCGCCGTGGTGGACGCGGCGGCCAACACCGTCACGCTGACGCTGAGCCGCGCCGTGACCAAGGAGGAGACGGTGCGCCTCAGCTACACCAAGCCCGCGACCGGCGCCGTGGTGCAGGACGCTGCCGGCAACGACGCGGCGGATTTCAGCGGCCGGGCCGTGACCAACGACACGCCGGCAACAGTAATAACAGGAATAAAAATGGCAGCCGCATCCACGCAAGCAGACACCACGCCCCCGGAACTGGGCAGCGCCACGGTCAACGGCAACCAGCTGGTGCTTCGCTACACCGAAGAGAACAACCTGGACGGCGCAGCGCTCGCGGGCAACGCAGGCTTTGCGGTCAGCAGCACCCGGGGCACGGCCATCACCGTTACGGGCGCCGTGGTGGACGCGGCGGCCAACACCGTCACGCTGACGCTGAGCCGCGCCGTGACCCAGGAGGAGACGGTGAGCCTCAGCTACACCAAGCCCGCGACCGGCGCCGTGGTGCAGGACGCTGCCGGCAACGACGCGGCGGACTTCAGCGGCCGGGCCGTGACCAACGACACGCCGGCAACAGTAATAACAGCAGTAGTACCCGCAGGAAAAGTAGCAGCCGCATCAACAGGGGAAGGGACCACGGCCGATCCGATCGACCTCACGATCACGATCGCCGACAACGCACTCACCACGGGCGAGACCACCACCGTCACCTTCACCTTCAACCAGCCCGTCAACGGCTTTGACACCAGCGACATCTCGTGCGGTAGCGGCACGCTGAGCACGCCCACGGCCAACGCCACGCGCACGGTCTGGACGGCCACCTTCACGCCCACGGCCAACACCAACGCCCCGACGAATGTCATCAACGTGGATCTCGCCAGGGTAACCAACGACGCTGGCAACGTCGGCGAGGGTGACGCCGCCAGCGCCAACTACACCGTGGACACCCGGCCCGCAGCAGACACCACGCCCCCGGTGTTCAGCAGCGCCACGGTCAACGGCAACCAGTTGGTGATCAGCTACACAGAAGCCAACACCCTGGACGAGGCAGCGCTCACGGGCAACGCCGGCTTTACGGTCAGCAGCAGCACGG
>NZ_AFAL01000763.1 GCF_000193225.1 Verminephrobacter aporrectodeae subsp. tuberculatae At4
TTGTTGTTCGTCGAGTTGGGGATGGTGGGGGAGGCCGCTATGTAATCATCGAAAGTCGGGGCCGCCAGCGTGACCGTCCAGGTCGTTCCGCCGTCGGTGCTTTGCAGGTTGGACAGCCTCGCGCCGGCCCCCTCCGCGGTCAGGTCATCGAGGCTGAAACTGCTGGCAGCGATGGCTTCGGAGAAGCGGATGGTGACGGTGGTGCTTTCGCCAAGGGCCAGTTTGTTGTCGCCAATCGTGATCGGGTCGGTGGCGGCCAGCGTGGGACGCTGGGTGTCCGGTGCAGGAGGTCCCATGACGGGGATGGCCAAAAAGCTCCCCAGGTGGTTGCCGACCTCATCCCGTATGCCGCTGGTGTCGCTGGGCGTGCTGTCGCTGTAGGCGACGGTGACGCTCTGGCCCGGTGTCGCGTGACTGGTCAGCGTCAGCGTAATCGTTTTTGCCTGCGCATTCACAAGCACATTGGTGACGTTGTTGCGCTCACCACCAGAGCCGCCCATCCGCACCGTGAAGTCCTCGTCCGCCGGTTTGTGGATCGGGTCTGCGTCCAGATTGCTCGCGTCGTTGAAGCTGAGCACCAGTTGGTCGCCGTTGACCGTGGCGGTGTTGATCGCCGGGGGCGTGGTGTCTGCTGGCGCGGGCGTGTTGTTCGTCACCGCCTGGCCGCTGAAGCTCACTGCGTCGTTGCCCGCAGCGTCCTGCACCACGGCGCCGGATGCGGGCTTGGTGTAGCTGACGGTCACCGTCTCCGTGCTGGCCACGGCGCGGCTCAGCGTCAGCGTCACGGTCTTGGCCGTGGCGTTCACCACGGCGCTGCTCACGGTGATGGCCGCCGTGCCTGCGGCGTTGTTCACCGCATAGCCTGCGTTGCCCGCGAGCGCTGCTCCGTCCAGGGTGCCCGCTTCGGTGTAGCTGATCACCAACTGGTCGCCGTTGACCGCGGCGCTGCTGAACACCGGGGGCGTGGTGTCCGTTGGCGCGGGCGTGTTGTTGGTGACAGCCTGGCTGCTGAAGCTCACTGCGTCGTTGCCCGCAGCGTCCTGCACCACGGCGCCGGATTCGGGTTTGGTGTAGCTGACGCTCACTGTCTCCCCGTGGGCCACGGCGCGGCTCAGCGTCAGCGTCACGGTCTTGGCCGTGGCGTTCACCACGGCGCTGCGCACGGTGATGGCCGTTGTGCCTGCGGCGTTTTTCACCGCATAGCCTGCGTTGCCCGCGAGCGCTGCCCCGTCCAGGGTGCCCGCTTCGGTGTAGCTGATCACCAACTGGTCGCCGTTGACCGAGGCGCTGCTGAACACCGGGGGCGTGGTGTCTCCGGTGGTGGAGTCTCCGGTGCCGGGGCCTCCGGTGGTGTTTACGGTGTAGTTGGTGCTGCTGACTCGACCCGCGCCGGCGTTGCCAGCGGCGCCGGTCACCCCGGCGAGGCTTACGGTGATGACATTCACCGGGGCGTTGACGTTGGCCGTGGGCGTGAAGGCGGCCGTCCAGACCGTGCCCTCGGCGTTGGCCACGGGCGCGCTCAGCGTGCCGTTGGTGCACACGATGTCGCTGATCTCAAAGCCGTTGACGGGCT
>NZ_AFAL01000762.1 GCF_000193225.1 Verminephrobacter aporrectodeae subsp. tuberculatae At4
CGCGCGCGCCACGGCCGCTGGCAAATGCTCAGCGTGCTGCTCGTCTGCGCAGCGCCGGTGATTGCATCGTATTTCACGTATTACGTGATCCGGCCCGAGGGACGGCGCAACCATGGCGAGCTCATCGATCCCCAGCGCCGCATCCCCGATCTGCTGGCGACGACGCTCGACGGCGCCACGCTCCCCCTGAACTCCCTCAAGGGCCAGTGGCTGCTCGTAAGCGTGGCCGGTGGCGCTTGCGACGCACCGTGCCAAATTGGCCCGTGGTCGGCACGGCCGCCACCAGGAACTCCGCTTATGCATTTCAATGGTTCGGTCTCTGTGGCCTGATGGCAGCTCTCTATGTCTGGTTCCAAATCGTCCCCCGCTGCATGCGCGCACGCAGCCAACCTGCCCCCTGAGGCCCGCGCCGGGCAACCGCTCGGGCTTGCAGTGCACGCCATGCCCGAAGCCGGGGTCACAGTGGCCACGCTGCAGCGCGCGCGCCACGGCCGCTGGCAAATGCTCAGCGTGCTGCTCGTCTGCGCAGCGCCGGTGATTGCATCGTATTTCACGTATTACGTGATCCGGCCCGAGGGGCGGCGCAACCATGGCGAGCTCATCGATCCCCAGCGCCGCATCCCCGATCTGCTGGCGACGACGCTCGACGGCGCCACGC
>NZ_AFAL01000761.1 GCF_000193225.1 Verminephrobacter aporrectodeae subsp. tuberculatae At4
CATGTTGGCCAACGTATGGGTGGTCGAAAAGCCGACCGCAGACGGCATCGTGACCTCGGTCGAGGCGTTCGACCCGGCGGGAGCGCTGATGGCCATGTTCTTTGGCGCGCGCAAGCCCGGCAATCCCGAGTTGCCGGCTTGGCGTGACCTCGTCTCCAGGCTGCCCCGGTTGCAGGAGTGCCCGCATGCCGCGTGATCTGCAAACCTGTGCGCAATCTTTTCCCGCGATGCATGGCCCCAGGCGCCGGCAGCTGCTGTGCGGCGCGGCCGCATTCCCGCTATTTGGCGGACCGGGAGCTGCGGCCGCCGCGGCGGCTGCGGCGCGCATCGTGACACTGGGCGGTGCGCTGACCGAAGCCGTGTACCTGCTGGGCGCCGAGAGCCTGCTGGTGGGAACCGACACCACCAGCCTCTACCCCGACGCGGCGCTCAAGACCCCCAAGGTGGGCTATATGCGCCAGCTCTCGGCCGAAGGGCTGCTCTCTCTGCGGCCCGACGCCGTGGTCGGGACCACCGAGGCCGGCCCGCCCGTGGTGCTGGACCAGGTGCGCAGCGCCGGCGTGCGCGTGGAACTGGTGCAGACCGACCATTCATGGGACGAGGTGCGGCGCAAGCTGCGCACCGTGGGGAGCGTGACGGGGCGCGAGCGCGCAGCCCGGGCGTTGCAGGCGCAACTCGACGCACGCTGGGCCGGCGTGCAGCAGGCCGTGGCGGGCACAGCGCGGCGCCCGCGGGCCCTGTTCATCCTCTCGCATGGCGGCAGCCCCATGGTCGCGGGCAGCAGCACGGCGGCCGACGCGCTGATCCGCTTTGCCGGGGGGACGAACGCCGTGGGCCAATTTTCCGGCTACCGGCCGCTGACCGCCGAGGCCCTGGCCGACGCGGCGCCCGAGGTGCTGCTCAACAGCACCCAGGGAATCGAGGCGCTCGGCGGCGAGGCGGCTTTCTGGCAGCGCCCCGAACTGGCGCTGACCCCGGCGTACCGCCGCAGAGCCCTGGTGGTCATGGAGGCGAGCTACCTGCTGGGCTTCGGACCACGCCTGCCCGGCGCCGTGCGCGAACTGCACGCACGCATGCAGGCGTTTGCGGCGTGAGCGCTGCGGCACGCGCAGCGCAGCGCCCGGGCCGGCTGTCGCCCCGCACGGCCTTGCTGCTGGGGCTGGGGATGGTGCTGCTGGCCCTCGTGGGGAGCAGCATGCAGGGGGCCTACGCCATCTCCCCCACGCAACTGTGGCAGGTGCTCGGGCAGGCCCTGCTGCAGCCGTTTGCCGAGGCCCGATCGCCGGCGCCGGAATACCTGGTGTTCATGAACATCCGCCTGCCGCGTCTGCTCATGGGCGTGGCCGCGGGCGCGGGCCTGGGATTGGCCGGTGCGCTGATGCAGGGGCTGTTTCGTAACCCGCTGGCCGACCCCGGGTTGATCGGTGTGAGCAGCGGCGCCGCGCTGGCGGCCGCCGCGACCATCGTGCTGGGAAGCCGCTGGCTGCCCGACCTGCCGCGCGCCCTGGGCAGTTGGCCCCTGGTGCTCACGGCCTTTGGCGGGGGGCTGCTGGTCACCGCGCTCATCTGCGCGCTGGCGCAGGCCGACGGGGGCACGCGCATGGGGCTGATGCTGC
>NZ_AFAL01000760.1 GCF_000193225.1 Verminephrobacter aporrectodeae subsp. tuberculatae At4
AACGGCTACTGGATGGAAGACGGCACCGGCACCTGGGTCAACCTGAGCAGCGCAGCCTACGGCGGCAAGATGGGGAGCGAAGGCGGGCGGCTGCGGCTGGACTTTGAAATCAGCGATGGCGGTCGGTTCGACGCCGACGGCCAGGCCAATGGCGCCATCACCGCCCCCGGCGCCGCAGCGCAGATGCCGCTGTCCATCGTGGGCCAGGCGTCCGATCTGGCGCCCAACGGGTTTTGGCTCTGACCCGCGCGCGGCCCCGGGTCGGGCAATCATTTAGCCGTCCAGGACATTCCCGGCCATGCTTGTCCAGCACATGCGCATCACGTCGTCGCGTGATTCCGAACGCATCGGTGCTTGGCCACGCAGGTCTCGCTCTGCAGCGGGCGGCAAATGGTGTCGGCCAACGACCCGGGCGAATGCAACAGATTACCCAGCGTTCCGTTCATGGTCTTGCAATATCACTTGTAATTGTATTTGCATTGAATGGCACCGCCGCATGAAGTCCCCGCACACACTGCAATGCAGCAGCCGGTACCGGCGTCGCTCACGCCGGCGAGGTTCACGCGGATGGTGTTCTCCCGGGCGCTGACGTTGGCCGTGGGCGTGAATGTCGCCGTCCAGACCGTACGGTCGGCGCTCGCCGTGGGCCAATTAATCGGACGCTCGACCGGACTGCAAGGGCGAGGATTTTATTGCATGCAATTTTCTGCATCATAACGGAATTATTTTCAAAGGAATCTCCCATGACCACACCATACAAATCCCACTCCACGCACGTCACCAGCGTCATCATTCTCCTTGGCGATAATTATCTGACCGCCGGGGAAACCATGACGGTGACTTTCATATTTAACGAAGAGCCGTGGGTGGATGCGCTCGGTCCTGGCTTCACACTTTTGAAACCCGCGAGCGGAAGTCATTCAGGTCCTCCAGAGTCACCCTTCGGCGCTTTGTCCAATTTGCAAAAGGACTCCGACAACGCCCGGATATACACCGCCACGTTCACACCAACTGCGGACGTGAGCAGGCCCGTCGGCCGCATCACCCTGGACCTGACCAAGCTCAAGTATGGCTACGACATGGGCGGGCGACTTGCCGGGGTATTCCAGTCCGCCGAGTACACCGTGGACACCACGCCGCCCGACGCGGTCCTGGACGCGGGCAGCGGCAGCGTGGGCCAAGTGTCCACCGCCTGGCAGCCCGGGACCGACGGCAGCAACGACACCTGGGAGGTGGCGCTGAATGCCCCCGGCGCCGGCGCGACATCGACGAACAACCCGATCAGCGTGAACCTCGCGGGCGTCAACACCCGCGTGCTGGTGAATGGCCTGCGCGATGGCATGC
>NZ_AFAL01000759.1 GCF_000193225.1 Verminephrobacter aporrectodeae subsp. tuberculatae At4
TCGTGAGCGCGCCGCCGCAGGGGCTGCTGGCGGAAAAGCTCGCGGCCGCGGGCGTACAGGTCCTCGTCGCCGACGCGGCGCCCGCGCCGCGGGGAGCAAGGGCCGAGCGGTGAATGCTTTCTCGCGCGCCCCGGGGTGGCGCTCACGCTGCGCCAGCGCAGTTCTGGCGCCAGGCCGCAACCCACTGTGCGAAGGCCCCGGACAGGTCCGTCTCCTGGGGTTGCGGCGGCAGCCCCAGCACCTGCGCCGCCTGCGACAGGGCCTGCAGCGGATGGCGCAGGTCGAGCGCCGGGGCGCCGCTCTGTTTGGAGAGCTTCTCGCCGTGGGCGCCGCGCACCAGGGGCGTGTGCAGGTAGCTCGGCGTCGGCAGGCCCAGGGCCTGCTGCAGCAGGATCTGGCGCGCGGTGCTGTCGGCCAGGTCCGCGCCGCGCACCACGTCGGTGATTCCCTGGTCGGCGTCGTCCACCACCACGGCGAGCTGGTAGGCCCAGAGCCCGTCGGCGCGGTGCAGGACAAAGTCGCCGACCACGCGGGCAACGTCCTGCCACTGCGCGCCCAGCCA
>NZ_AFAL01000758.1 GCF_000193225.1 Verminephrobacter aporrectodeae subsp. tuberculatae At4
CACTGCCCGGCGACCATTGGCCGAGGGACGCCGAGCTCGACCTGCCCCCGGCGCCGCGCGGCACGCGCAGGTGCTGCGCCTGCAACCGGGCGACGGCGTCACGCTGTTCCACGGCGCGCCGGGCGCGGGCGACCCCGGCGGCGAGTTCGACGCCAGCGTGCTGAGCATGGGCCGCAGCGCCGTGCGCGTGCGCGTGTGCGCGCACCACGCGATCGAACGCGAGGCGCCGCGCGCTGTGCACCTGCTCGCAGGGATCATCGCCAACGACCGCATGGACTGGCTCGTGGAAAAGGCCACCGAACTGGGCGTGGCCGGAATCACGCCGCTGGCGGCCGAGCGCAGCGTGCTCCGGCTCGATGGCGCGCGCGCCGCCAGAAAGATCGCCCA
>NZ_AFAL01000757.1 GCF_000193225.1 Verminephrobacter aporrectodeae subsp. tuberculatae At4
CCGTTGACCCTGGGGCGCGTCGTGTCGCCGCTGGTGATCAGCTGCGGGGCCGTGGTGTCTGCTGGCGCTGGCGTGTCGTTGACCACCTCGGTAGCAGCAAAGCTGGTCGCGTCGTTGCCGGCGGCGTCCTGTATGGCGTTGGCGTCGTCGTCGGTCGTGGGGTCGGCGTAGGCAACGGTGACCGACTGGCCCTGGGTGACCGCAGTGGCCAGTGTCAGCGTCACGGTCTTGGCCTCGGCATTTACGGCGACGTCGTGGACGACCTGGGCGGTGCCATCGACGAGCACCGCAAAAGCCTCCTTGGCCGGCTTGTTGGTCGCGTCCAGGTTGCTGGTGTCCTGGAAGCTGAGCACCAGCTGGTCGCCGCTGACCCTGGGGCGCTGCGCCTCGTCGGTGGTGATCAGCACCGGGGCCGCGATGTCCGTGCGCACCGCCGTGGTCGGAAAGCTGAGCAGGTGGTTGTCGGCCATGTCCCGTATGGCGCTCTCGTCGCTGGGCGTGCTGTCCTGGTAGGCGATGCTCACGGTCTGACCCAGCTGCACGGAGGTGTTCAGTTCCAGAGCAAGGGTTTTTCCGGATGCATACCGTGTGGCCGTGGCGGTGACGGCTTGGCCATCGACGAGCACCGTGAAGTCGCTGCCGTTCGGTCGGGCCGTATCGTCCTGGTTCAGGTCGCTCGTGTCGTGGAAGTCGAGGAACACCGTGCTGGCGTTGACCCGGGGCCCCTTGGCACCGGTGGTGATCAACTCCGGGGCCGTGGCGTCCAGCGTGATGTTGCTCACCTGCGTGGTCGGGATGCTGGTCAGGCAGTTGCCGGCCGTGTCCTGTATGCCCTGGTTGTCGGCGGGCGTGCCGTCGTCGTAGGCAACGGTCACGCCGCGCTGACCATGCGCTATGGGGGTGCTCAGCGTCAGGATCATGTTCCTGGAGATTTCATTGATGCGGACGTTCGTGACGGTATTCGCCACGCCATCGACGCGCACGGTGAAATCCCCGTTGGCCGGCAGGCGGTCCAAGGCTGCGACCATGTTGCTCTGGTCGCTGAAGTTGAGCGCCAACAAATTGCCCGAGGCCCTGGGACGATCGATGCCGGTGCCGATCAGCTGCGGGGCCGTGGTGTCTGCGGACCGGGTGTCCACGGTGTAGTTGTCGCTGCTGGCGCTGCCGGTGGCGGCGTTGCCTGCGGCGTCGGTCACGCCCGTGAGGTTGACGCGGATGGTGTTGCTGCTGTCTTCGACGTTGGCCGTTGGCGTGAACGTGGCGGTCCAGGTTCTGCCGTCTGCATTTGCCGTGAGGGGCCCAGCGTGCCGTTGGCTTCCGTGAGGTCCACGTCGGTGGCGTCAAAGCCGTTGACGCGCTCGCTGAAGGCGATGGTGACGGTGGTGCTCTCGCCGGCGGTGAGCGCGCTGTCGGCCAGCGCAATGGTGGCGCTGGGGCGCGTGCCGGAGACGGTGGTGTTGACGGTGTAGCGGAAGTCGCTGGCTGCCGTTCCCTCGCCGCTGTTGCCCGAGGCGTCGGTGACGCGGCCCATGTCCACGCGCAGCCCGACGTCGGTGAGCGTGGTGCTGGCCGTCGGGGCCGTGAGTGTGGCGGTCCAGGTGATGCCGCCGTCGGTGGAGACCGGGTTCGACAGCGTGCCGCCGGCAGCGTCCGGGTGGATCATCGCGGTGCTGCCAGCGTCGTTGGTGTGGGCCATCACGCAGCTGCTGTCGAAGCCCGTCACCGCTTCGGAGAAGACGAAGGTGACGGTGGCGGTTTCGCCGGCGTCGAGGGTGCTGTCGGTCTCTGCGGACGCGTAGGCGATGCGCGACGAAGCCAGGACAGGCCGGGAGTGGTCAGCGGTGTAGTGGGGGCTGTATGTGTCGTCCTTCGGACCCGGGTTACCCGCCGCGTCCGTCACGCTGCCCTGGCGCAGGAAGATCGAGCGCGGGTCCGCCTGGCTCCTGCTGTGGCTGAGGTCCGCCGGGGTCAGTTTGAAGGTCCAGGTCTGGCCGCCATCGCTGCTGAGCAAGTCGCTCAGAGTGGGGCCGACCAGGGAGTGCCGCTGGTCGTGCGCGATGTCGTCGAGGGTGAGGCCGGTGACTTTTTCGGAGAAGCGCAGGGTGACCGTAGCGACTTCCCCGATTCCCGGATTCGTGTCGCTCATCGTGATCACGGCGGTGGGCCGTTTGACGTCGATGGCGTAGGTGTTGCTCGATTCCACACTGCCTGTGGCCTGGTTGCCACCGCGATCGGTCACGCCGGCGAGGTTCACGGTGATTTTGTTGTTCTCCGAGTTATTCGTGGACTCGTTCCACGGGGCCGTCAATATGACGGTCCAGACGGTGCCATAGCCGTTGGCGTCGGGGTCGCTGGCGACCGGGCCGGACAGCGTGCTCCTTTCCCCGATCTCCCGCCCCTCGGACTCGCGCAGGCTTGCGAGTCCCAAACCCTTGACGGGTTCGGAGAAGCGGAGGGTGACGGTCATATTCATCTTGCTACGCGTCAAGATGCTCTCGCTGAACGTGATGGCATCCGCGGTCAGCGAGGGGCCCCGGGTGTCCACGGAGTAGCTGTGGCTGTAGACGGCTGCGCCGGCCTGTCCCGTGTTGCCCAGCAGGTCTTTCACCCGGGAGACGTTCAGGCCGATCTTGCAGGCTTCGGCGGTTTCCGTGTTCGCTGCGGGTGTGAAGATGGCCGTCCAGGTGTCGCCGCCGTCGGTGCTGTAGGGGTCGCTCAGCGTGCCATAGGCTTGGGCTTGGGAGAGGTCGATGGCTGCCTTGACGCTTGCGCCGGTGACTTTCTCGCTGAAAAAGAATTGGACCCTGGCGGTCTCCCCGACTTTGATGCGGGTTTTGTCGAGCGTGATGCGCTCCAGTTTTGGGCGGGTGGTGTCGACGGTAAAAACCCCCTCGGAAGAGTAGGTCCTTGAGGTGTTTGAGATGTCATTGCCGCGTACGTCCCGGCCGTCATTGCCGTTTTGATCCAAGACGTTGACAAGGTTCAGGGTGATGCGGCCGCAGCCATTCTCCACACCTTCCAGCGCCTCCAGCCGGGCCCAGTAGTGCTTGGGATCGTTGGGGTCCCTGGTCAATTTCTCGTAGCGACCGGTGGACCAGCGGGTACCGCTCGGGATCGTGCAGTCGGAGAGCTGGAAACTCGGCTCCCATATCCTTTCGTTGAAACGAAATGCACCTTGGTCGATGAGGATGCCGTGAACAGTTCGTATGGCTTGTCCTGGGGTCTGTATGCCTCGGCCCAAATTCTGACGGAGCTAACAGCGGAAGGACCGAACATGGTGTTTCCTTTCAAGTGGTCGATGTGCGATTGCGGACTCGGCGCAGCCCCTGCTCGGGATTTGTTTCGGCAACAACGAGAACGTAACAATATGGCTCATATTTAAACACAATATGGTGTTTTATTACGATATTTTTCTTGGGTGCCTCGGCGTGCCCCGTGCGCTACCGTTCGACGCCCATGCAGAACATGGCGCAGACGGTGCTCTCGTCCACCTCCTTGGGCGCGGCCAACCGCCGTGCCCTGCGCGCTCAGCCCAGGTCACCCGCTGCGTGCCGGATGCCCGCGCCCGTGGCCCTTTTCGCGGGAAATAAACGCGAATTTTTCAGGCCGTGC
>NZ_AFAL01000756.1 GCF_000193225.1 Verminephrobacter aporrectodeae subsp. tuberculatae At4
CCCCGAACCCCCTCCTGCATTGAGGACATGGACAGCCCCAGCTTTGAGCGGCCGGTGTTGATGGATCGGCGCTGATCGAGGAAGGCGGCCGCGCTACTCATCGCCAGCCTGGTCATTGGCCTATGCGCTGACGCAGTACGTATGCCGGCGCGAGCAATCGACGCTATCGCTGTATCTGCGCGTGCCGCGACTGGCAGGAACTGCGTATCCTGCACGGGGGCCCCATGCGGGCGGGTCTGATGGAGGTCAGCGACGACCGTGCAGGCATCCGCGCCAGGACCATCACTGGGCAGTTGCCGCTGGAGGAGAGCCTAGATCGGTGACGCGAGCATCGCGGGGTTGTAAGCCGGAACCCCAGAAATTTCCGTCATCCCAATTCCAGCCCGGCCACGAGCGAGTCCAAGTCGATCATCTTTCCGTCGCTCTGGAAGGTGTATTTCTACGGTGGCGTGCCGCAATTAATTGTGCCCGACAACCCGCGTGCACTCGTCTCCAATGCCTGCCGCTACGAGCCCCAAATCAACGAGACCGTGCACGACTTCGCCCGCCACTACGGCGTCTCGATCCTGCCGGCACGCCCGTACTCGCCCCAGGACAAAGCCAGCGCCGAATCGGCCGTGCAAGTCGTCACCCGCTGGATTGTGGCCCGGCTGCGCCACCAGGTGCTGGCCGACGTACACGCTGCAGACGCAGCGCTCTCGGCACTGCTGCCTTCACTCAACGAGCGGCCCTTCCAAAAGCTCGATGGCAGTCGCGCCAGCCTGTTCGCCGCGCTCGACAGTCCGGCGCTGACGAGCCTGCCGGCGCAACCCTGGCAGTGGGCCATCTTCAGGACCGTCAAGGCCCACATCGACTACCACGTCGAGGTCGAGCGCCATCGCTACAGCGTGCCGCATGCGCTGGTGGGTTTGGAACTGCAGGTGCGCATCACCGACGCGCTGGTGGAGGTGCTGCACCGCGGTCAGCGTGTGGCCTGCCACGTGCGCAGCAGCCAGCGCGGCGGCTTGACCACGCGCGATGAGCACATGCCCGCAGCCCACCGGGCGCACAAGCAGTGGACGCCCGAGCGGCTGATCCACTGGGGTCAGGGCATCGGTGCGAACACGGGCCAATTCGTCGTGCAGTTGCTGCACAGATTCCGTCATCCCGAGCACGGTTATCGCAGCTGCCTGGGCCTTCTGAGCTTGGCCAAGCATTACGGCCCGCAACGCCTGGAAGCGGCCTGCACGCTGGCTCTGGAGTTGCACGCCGGGCACTACCGCCATGTGCGCGAGATTCTGTTCAACGGACGCGACCTGATCGCGCGCAACCACAGCGCGCCCGAGTGGGTGGCACCCGCGCACGAGAACCTGCGCGGCGCGGCCAACTACCAATGATGCGTGTCGTCACGCGCACTGCCGACGGCACCGAATTCCCCGAACCAGAGAACCCGAACATGATGATGAACAACACCCTGGCGCAGCTGCGCGAGCTCAAACTCGTAGGCATGGTCAGCGCCATCGAAGAGCAACTGAGCAGCAGCGCGAGCACCACGCTGAGCTTTGAGGAGCGGCTGGCGCTGATGGTCGATCGGGAGGTGCACCATCGCACCGACAAGCGCCATGCGGCCCTGCTCAAACGGGCACG
>NZ_AFAL01000755.1 GCF_000193225.1 Verminephrobacter aporrectodeae subsp. tuberculatae At4
TGCCTTCTATCCCCTGTTGCGTGTCTCAGGGCGCCGGCGTCACCGGCGCCGGCGCCGCGCTCGACGCGGCGGCGCGCGGCCTGTCGGTGGTGCTGCTGGACGCGGACGACATCGCCGCGGGCACCTCGTCGCGCTCGGGAAAAACCTTCCACGGCGGCCTGCGCTACCTCGAACAGCTGAACTTCCGGCTGGTCGCGCAGGCCATCGAAGAGCGCGACCTGCTGCTCAAGACCCTGTGCCCGCACATGGCGCACCCCGAGGCCTTCGTCTACCCGCTCACGCACGCATTCTGGGAACGCGCCTACGTGGGCGCGGGCGTGCTGCTGTACGCGCTTTTCGGCCGCAAGGGCGGCGCGGTCCCGCGGCCCAGGCATTTCAGCCGGGCCGGGCTGAAGGCGCATATTCCGTCGATCGACGCGCAGCGCGTGCGCGGCGGAATCCAGTACCACGACGCGCTCACGGACGACGCCCGGCACACGCTGGCCGTGGTGCGCACCGCAGCGGGCCATGGCGCCCGGGTGATTACGCGCGCGCCGGTGGTCGGTTTTCTGCGCGACGGCGACCGGGTTTGCGGCGTGCTGGTGCGCGACGCCCTGACGGGCGCGACGCAGCGCATCGCCGCGCGCGCGGTGATCAACGCCACCGGCGTCTGGGCCGACGAATTGCAGCAGCTGGCGGGCGCGAACACCTTCCGCGTGCAACCGGCCAAGGGCGTGCACCTGCTGCTGCGGCCCGACGCGCTGCAATCGGAAAGCGGAATCCTGGCGCGCGCCGCGGACTCGGTGATCATCGCCCGGCGCTGGTACGGCTACTGGCTCGTGGGCACCACGGACTCGCCGTGGAACGGCGCCAAGTCGCAGCCCGTGGCCGAAGCCGCCGACGTGGACTACCTGCTCGACAACCTGAACCGCTACCTCGCGCGCAAGATCGGCCGCGCCGACGTGCTCGGCGCATACGCCGGCCTGCGCCCGCTGCTCAAGCCGGTGGGCGAGAACGCGGAGACGACCAGCGCGCTCTCGCGCGAGCACGCCGTGCTCCCGGGGCCGGCCGGGTTGACGACCATCGTCGGTGGCAAATACACCACCTACCGCCGCATGGCCCGCGACGCCGTGGACGCCGCGCTGCGGCCGCTGGGCGTGGACACGCCCTCGCGCACCGCCACGCTGGCGC
>NZ_AFAL01000754.1 GCF_000193225.1 Verminephrobacter aporrectodeae subsp. tuberculatae At4
ATTGAATTCACGCTCCAGCACCGCTGGCCTGGGAACGTAGCCTGCATCGGCCATTGCTTTGCGCAAACGGTCCGAAAATTGTCTTTTTATGTCCTGCATCCAGATACACTAAAAAGACTGGAATAAGCGGTGGTAATTATCATGTGTAGTTACTTCAATAGTTTGTTTTTCGGTTACGTATCGGATTCCCGGTTCTTTCAGGGGCCGCCGTGCGCGTTGCAAGGGCAAGGGCGTCGAAACCAGGCTCCACAAGGGATTGCGGCACTTCTCAGGCGTTGCGCAGCAGCTCGTCTTGGCGCACCAGCTGGTCAGCCAAGCGCGCGAGCCACTTGGTCTTGGTTCGCTTGGCGAAACGGTACGCATGGAGCATGCCGAAGGACGGCGTGGCCAGTGCCCAGGCGCCGGATTCGGCCATGGTGGCCTGCTGCCATTCGGACTGCCGGTATCTGGAGCAACACCCTGGCCGGATGGAACGCGTGCCTGGCCCCGGGTTGCGCACGAAGTCGTCGGGGCGGCGTGCGGGGCATCGGTAAACGTTGGCCCGTGGCCTGGAGCCACTACCCCGGGCGCCAAGGCCTCAATTGTGCCGGCGACTTGGGCAACAAATGCGGGTTTTCCTTCGGATTTGGGGAACACCACGCCAAAGCCGTTTCCCGGAGCGCGATCAGGATGCTTCCCTGCGGGCGGGCCATGCCCCGGGGCGTAATGCACCCGCCAGGGCCCGCCTGCAGTAGCTGCTGCAGACCAAGGCGGCGTCATGCCCGCCGATGAAAAGTAGGGGGTTGTGCGCGGACGGCCAGCCGCATTTTGGGACGGTGATTCCTGGCGACAGAAGGCTGCAGGGCGCGGAACGGGCATGGCAGGCGACCCCTGATCGGGGGCAAGCGCACCCCGAATCATGGGTACCCAGCGTACTGCGAATGGCTCGGGCCTGATGTGCTCCAAAACCCGCAAAGCGGGCGGTTGCGCCGCAGCCGACCCGTTCCTACTTCTTGTCGCCGCCCGGAACCCGGCCTTCCACACCCTTGACGTAGAAGTTGATTGCGCCCAGGAATGTGTCGTCGGCCACGGTGTCCTTTTCCAGCACCGGCTTGCCGTTCTGGCCCAGGATCGGGCCTTTCCAGATCTGGAAGCTGCCGTCGGCCAGGCCCTTTTTCACCTCCTCGACCCGGGCCTTGGTTTCGGCGGGAACGTCCTTGGCGATGGAGACGATGTCGATCGCGCCCTCCTTCACGCCCCACCAGCTTTGGCCCGTGGTCCAGCGGCCGTCGAGCGCATCCCGGGTGGCCCGGATGTAGTACGGACCCCAGTTGACCACGGCCGACGCCAGGTGGGCATCGGGGCCGTAGGCGCTCATGTCGGAATCCCAACCGAGCGCGCGCTTGCCCTTTTCTTGCGCGGTCTTGAGCACGGCGGCCGAGTCGGTGTTCTGGAACAGCACGTCCGCACCGCCGTGGATCAGCGTCGTCGCGGCCTCGGTCTCCTTGGGCGGGCTGAACCATTCGTTGACCCACACCACCCGGGTCTTGATCTTCGGGTTCACCGACTGCGCGCCCAGCGTGAAGCTGTTGATGTTGCGCAGCACCTCGGGGATCGGCACCGAGCCGACAACGCCCAGGGTGTTCGACCGGGTCATGGCGCCCGCGATCATGCCGGCCATGTACGCGCCTTCGTAGGTGCGGCCGTCGTAGGTGCGCATGTTCTCGGAGGTCTTGTAGCCCGTGGCATGCTCGAAGCGGACCTCCCTGTGGTCCTGCGCCACCTTGAGCATGGCCTCCATGTAGCCGAAGCTGGTGCCGAAGATCAGCTTGTTGCCCTGGCTGGCCAGGTCGCGCAGCACGCGCTCGGCGTCGGCCGACTCGGGAACGCTTTCCACGAAGCTGGTGCTGACCCGGTCGCCAAATTCCCTCTCGAGGGCCTGGCGCCCGTTGTCGTGCGCAAACGTCCAGCCGCCGTCGCCCACCGGGCCGACGTAGGCAAAGGCGATCTTCAGCGGCTCCGGCCCGGGCGCCGGGGCTTGTGCCGCAGGGGCCGGCGCGGCGGCCGGCGCCGGCGGCTCC
>NZ_AFAL01000753.1 GCF_000193225.1 Verminephrobacter aporrectodeae subsp. tuberculatae At4
GGGCCCGGCGGCAGCCCGCACGTGCATGCCGGCTTCGACGCCGTGCTGCTCGCGCAGCCCGCGGTGCCTGCGCAGTCCTTGCTCGCCGATTCGGCGCTGAACAGCCCGCTGAGCGACGCGCTGGGCCACGTGGCCACTGCACCCTGCTGGACGCTGATGCTCGCCTACCCCCAGGCCGTGCGCCCGGGGCTGACCACGCTGGGGCCGCAGTGGAACGCCGCGCGCAGCACGCACCATCGCATCGCCTGGCTGGCGCGCGAATCGTCCAAGCCCGGGCGCAACGTGATCGAGCGCTGGACGGTGCAGGCCAGCCCCGCCTGGTCGGCCGAGCATCTGGAGGACGACGCGGTCCGCGTACAGGCCAAGCTGATCCGGGCCTTTGCCGAGGTCACCGGAATCCACGCCGAGCCGGCGCACGCCGCCACACGCCGCTGGCGCTACGCGCAGACCACGCAGCCTCTGGGGCGCAGCCATCTGTGGGACGCGGCCCGGGGGCTGGGTGCCTGCGGCGACTGGTGCCTGGGGCACCGGCTGGAAGACGCCTTCCTGTCGGGCCTGGAGCTGGCACTCGCCGTGGCATGACGGCTGCCGTGCGGCAGCGCTACCGGGGCCGGTTCGCGCCCTCGCCGACCGGACCGCTGCACGCCGGCTCCTTGGTCGCGGCGCTCGCCAGCTGGCTCGACGCCCGCGCCTGGAACGCCGGGCGCGGCGGCCAGTGGCTGGTGCGCATGGAGGACCTCGACGCACCGCGCTGCGTTCCGGGCGCGGACCAGTTCATCCTGCAGCAGCTGGCCCGCTGCGGCCTGCTGCCCGACGCGCCGCCGCAGTGGCAGTCGGCGCGCAGCGCGCTCTACCAGCGGGCGCTGGATCGCTTGATCGCGCAGGGCCTGGCCTACCCCTGCGCCTGCTCGCGCAAGGACATCGAAGCCGCCCACGCAGCGCAGGGCCAGCCCCGCGCGCGCCACGCCGCCCTGCCCTACCCCGGCACCTGCCGCCGCGGGCTCCAGGGCCGCAGCGCACGCTCCTGGCGCTTCGCCACCACGCAGTGCAGCCAGGCAGCGGATGCACCATGGCCACGGGCCGATACCGCCCTGTGCTGGCACGACAGGTGGCTGGGCGCGCAGTGGCAGG
>NZ_AFAL01000752.1 GCF_000193225.1 Verminephrobacter aporrectodeae subsp. tuberculatae At4
GCACGCCGTGCAGTACCCGGTGCGCCGGGGCGAACTGCAGAACCTGGTGCTCATCGTGCAAGGTCCCGCGCCGCAAGATCTGGAAAACTGGGACCACGCCGCCAACGCCGCCGGGCTCGAACAGGCCCTGCAAGGCTGCTGCCGTGCGTTGCAGGATCTGGTGCACAGCGTGAGCGCAGCCGGCGGTCCTGGTTGGCGCCTGTGGCCGCTGTGCGACCGCCCCCCGGTGCGCAGCGCCGACGAGATGGCACGCGGATTGGTGGGACTGCTGGGCGACGCCGCCCACCCCATGCCCCCTTACCTGGCGCAGGGCGCCGGCATGGCGCTCGAAGACGCGCACGCATTGCAGCGCGCGTTGGGCATGCACGCGCTCGACGTTCCGCAGCGCCTGCGCCGCTACGCCCTCACCCGCTGGCAGCGCAACGCGCGCGTACAGGCCCGCTCGATACGCAACGGCCGCATCTTCCACGCCACCGGCCCCCTGCGCCGGGGACGTGATTTGGCGCTGCGCCTGCTGGGGGAACGGCTGCTGGACATGCCCTGGCTGTACCGGGGCGACGCTGCACCAGCAGGAGGCCAAACTCCTTGATGCGCTCACCCCAGCCTTCCAGGGCTCTCCAGCTCCATCTTGTTTTGGTTGTGAGGGGCTGTGCTGAGCGGTTACGCATCAGCATTGCCCCCCAGTTCGGGCAATGGGTTGATGGCATCTCTTTATACACAAGCCCCCGAGCATAAGCTATGCTACCTATTTCATAGCGAAAGCACACAATGAACTGGGTAGCCACGGAATTCAAGAGCATGAACCTGGGGGACCCCAGACGCAAACAGCGTGCGATCCACCTGATCGAGAGCTTGAGCGCCAAGCCCACGGCCAGTATCCCCCAAGCCTGCGGCGATTGGGCCGACACCATCGGAGCCTACCGCTTCTTTGGCAATGAGGAGGTCCAGTGGGAAGACATC
>NZ_AFAL01000751.1 GCF_000193225.1 Verminephrobacter aporrectodeae subsp. tuberculatae At4
CCAGCCGGGCAGTTCGCAGTCGCGCGCCAGCTGGTAGCTCATCACCTTGGGGATGGGCAGCTTGGTGATGGCTTCATGGAGCGCCCTTTGCAGGCCCGCCTGCAGCGTCGCGCCGGCGACGATGCTGTCGTGGAACAGGGCCTCGGCCCTGCCGTCGGGTGCGCGCCCGAGCGCGGCCACGGCGGCGGCCGGGTCGGACAGGTCGGCGCCCAGCGCCTGCAGCTTCCTGAGCAGCGCCGGCGTGGCGTTGCCTTCGGCGTCCAGGCCCACGGCGACGGGCATCAGCTTTTGCCGCACGGCCCTGTCCGCGGCCTTGTCGGAGACGGCGCTCACGTGCGCCGCCAGGCGCCGCGGCGAGGCAAACGGCGTCACGGCGGACGCGGCGCTGGTCAGGCCCTGCGCCTCAAGCTGCGCGCCGAGCACGCTGGCAAACGCGTCGCCCAGCTGCCGCAGCGCCTTCGGGGGCAGCTCCTCCACCAGCAGTTCGACCAAAAGATTTTCGACTGTCATCGTTCAGGGGCTCCGGGTCTGCTGCTCAGGCGGCGGCCATGCGTTCCACCCAGGCACGCGGCGCCATGGGGAAACCCAGGCGCTCGCGGCTCGCGCAGTAGCTCTGCGCCACGGCGCGCGCCAGGTTGCGGATGCGGGCGATGAAGGCCGCGCGCTCGGTCACGCTGATGGCGCCGCGCGCGTCCAGCAGGTTGAAGCTGTGCGCGGCCTTGAGCACCTGCTCGTAAGCGGGCAGCGCGAGTTGCTGCTCGACGAGGTGCCGGGCCTGCCTTTCGTGCGCGTCGAATGCGGAAAACAGGAAGTCCGCGTCGCTGTGCGCGAAGTTGTACGCGGACTGCTCGACCTCGTTTTGCCGGTACACGTCGCCGTAGCTCAGCCGGGCACCGCCGGCGCCCTGCGTCCAGGTCAGGTCGTAGACGTTGTCCACGCCCTGCAGGTACATCGCCAGGCGCTCCAGGCCGTACGTGATCTCGCCCGTTGCGGGCTTGCAGTCGATTCCGCCGACCTGCTGAAAGTAGGTGAACTGCGTCACCTCCATGCCGTTGAGCCAGACCTCCCAGCCCAGGCCCCAGGCGCCCAGCGTGGGGTTCTCCCAGTCGTCTTCGACGAAGCGGACGTCGTTCTTCTTCAGGTCCAGGCCCAGCGCCTGCAGCGAGCCCAGGTACAGATCCAGAATGTCCGCCGGCGCGGGCTTGAGCACCACCTGGAACTGGTAGTAATGCTGCAAGCGGTTCGGGTTCTCGCCGTAGCGGCCGTCCTTGGGCCGGCGGCTGGGCTGCACGTAGGCCGCCTTCCAGGGCTCGGGGCCGATGGCGCGCAAAAAGGTCGCGGTGTGCGAGGTGCCCGCGCCCACCTCCATGTCATAGGGCTGCAACAGGGCGCAGCCCTGCGCGTCCCAGTAGGACTGCAACTTCAGGATGATTTGCTGGAAGGTCAACATGGCGTCTGCGACGCTGGCGGGCCAGGGCCGGGCGATTCAGGGGAGAGAGGGAAAGAAGCGCTGCAAGAAGGCGGACCTTGCGCGCCAAGCCGGCGATTCTACGGCGCTGCGGCCGGCCCCGGGCGCAAACTCAGCCCCGCACGCCAATGTGGATGTCCACCATGTCCGGACCTGCATGGGCCTCGAAGTCGGTGCCGAAGCGGCGTTGCACCTGGGGGTTGTCGTCGAAGTAGCGCCAGACCTCGTTCCAGGTCCCGATCACCGTCTGCGGCATGCTGCCCTGGCCCCTGAAGACCAGGTAGTCGCCCGCCTGGACCTCCACCTGCGCAGCGCCGGGCTCGCCCGCCGCGCCGTCGGACGACACCAGAACGCCCACGGTGAGGTCAAAGGCGCCGTACTGATCGGATTCGTAGGCGCTGTAGACGCCGAAGATGCGCTCGTCGCCACCGGAAGGGCGCTGGCTGTAGAACCGCTTCCATAGACCGCCAATGCGCGCGGTCGCAGGATCCATCTCGTCGCAGTTGCGGGTACGCACGGCCATGCCGGCAACGCGAAAGGCCGGGACGTGGAGAGAAACAGGTGGCATGTCGGTCACTCACAGAAAGATGTTCATCCACCGGTGCTGGTGGTGGGCCGCACGCTGCCGGCTGACAGCGTGCTGCCCGTAGCGTATCACCCGCGTTCGCGGCCGCGCTCCCCCCGGGCCGGAGGCCGCTGCGGGGTGGCCTCTGCGAAACCCCGCAGCGCCTCATCCAGCACCTCCACCCAATGCCTGACCGGCGTGCTGGTGCCGCTTTGCAGGTGCGTGATGCAACCGATGTTCGCCGACAGGATGGCGTCAGGCGCCTGGTCGCCAAAGGCCTGGCCCAGGGCGCCGAGTTTGCGCTCGCGCAGCTGCTGCGACAGCTGGGGTTGCAGCACCGAGTAGGTGCCTGCCGATCCGCAGCACAGCTGCGCCTCGCCGGGCGCCGGGCGCAGTTGGAAGCCCAGTTGCGCCAAGTGGGTCTCGACCCCGCCGCGCAGCTTTTGCCCATGTTGCAGCGTGCACGGCGGGTGGTAGGCGTAGCGTCCGTCCGGGGGCCGCACGCGGCCCGCGAGCCGGTCGACCAACTCGGGCAGCAGTTCCGACAGGTCGCGTGCCAGGGCGCTGATGCGCTGCGCTTTGGCGGCGTACTGCGGGTCGTCCCTGAGGGCATGGCCGTACTCCTTGATGGTGACGCCGCAGCCCGAGGCGTTGCTGACGATGGCCTCTGCGCGGCCGGACTCCAGCTGCGGCCACCAGGCGTCGATGTTCGCGCGCATCGCGGCCCGGGCGCCTTGCGCGTCGTCGAGATGGAGTTTCAGCGCGCCGCAGCAACCGGCCCGGGCGGCGACCATGGTTTGCATGCCCGCGGCGTCGAGCACCCGGGCGGTGGCGCTGTTGATATTCGGCAGCAGCGCGGGCTGCACGCAGCCGGCCAGCAGCAGCACCCGGCGCGCATGTTCGCGCGTGGGCCAGGTGCCGGCGTCTTGCGCTTTGGGCACCTTGGCCTGGAGCGCTGCGGGCAGCAGTCCGCGCAGCCGCTGCCCGGCCCTGATCGCGGGCGCGAACAGGGGCGAGGGCAGGCCCTCCTTCAACACCCAGCGCAGCGCCCGCTCGCCCGGCGGGCGGGGCACTTTTTCGGCGACGATGGTGCGGCCTATGTCCAGCAGATGGCCGTATTGCACGCCGCTGGGGCAGGTGGTTTCGCAGTTGCGGCAGGTCAGGCAGCGGTCCAGGTGCAGCTGCGTCTTGCGGCTCGGGGCCTGGCCTTCGAGCACTTGCTTGATCAGGTAGATGCGCCCGCGCGGACCGTCGAGCTCGTCGCCGAGCAGCTGGTAGGTGGGGCAGGTGGCGGTGCAAAAACCGCAGTGCACGCATTGGCGCAGGATGGCTTCGGCCTGCAGGCCGTCGGCACGGGCGCGGTATTCGGGGGCGAGTCGGGTTTGCATGGGGCTGGCGAAGAATCCGGGACAGGAAATGGCACTACCAGCCCCGGGCCATGCGGCCGGGGTTGAAGACGCCGGCCGGGTCAAAGCTGCGCTTGAGCCGGGAGTGGATCTGCTCCAGCGCTTTCGACGGCAGGTCGAGCGCGTCGCCGGATTTGTCCGCGCTGGCTGCGATGAAGATGCCGGCGCTCCCGCCGACGGCACGGGCCGCCTCGCGCAAGGCCGTGCCTGCGGACTCGGGGGCCTGC
>NZ_AFAL01000750.1 GCF_000193225.1 Verminephrobacter aporrectodeae subsp. tuberculatae At4
CTGTCCATGACCTGGTTCACGGCGGCAATCACGCGCGTGGCGTTGCGCCGCGTGTGCTCGCAGCTGAGCAGATCGCCGCCGAGGCCGTCGCGCACGAAGGCCTGCGCGGCGATGAATACCTGCGGCTCGGCGCGGCGAAAGCGGTAGATGCTCTGCTTGGGGTCGCCCACGATGAACACGCTGGGCGCGGTCGCGCCACCGCCCGCGCCCGCGTAGCCCGAGAGCCAGGCGTGCAGCGCCTGCCACTGCAACGGGTTGGTGTCCTGGAACTCGTCGATCAGCAGGTGGCGCACGCGCGCGTCGAGCCGCTCCTGCACCCAGCCGCTGAGCACCGGGTCGGCGAGCATGGCCTGCGCGGCGCGCTCCACGTCGTTCATGTCCACCCAGCCGTGCTGCCGCTTGAGGTCCGCAAACTGCGCGCTCAGGCAGCGCGCCAGCCGCGCCATGCGCTGCTGGTGCTGCCACGCCGCGTGCTGGCGGCGCGCCGCGAGCAGGCCTTGCAGCTCGGGCTCGGCTGCGCACGCGGGCGCGAACTTTTCGAGGTTCTTGGTCAGCCGGTCTTGCGCGGCGACGAAGAGCGCCTTGCGCAGCCCGTCGAGGCGCTGCTGCGGGTCGGCGCAGTCGAGCGCGGCGTCGAGCGCCTGCGCCGCCTTTTGCGGGGTTTTTCCGGTCTGCGCCCCCAGGGTCTTGGCCAGCGCGCGCCAGCGCTGCACGCAGGCAGCGTCGCGCAGCGCGTGCGCGGGTTCGGCGTACGCGCGCAAATCGGGAAACTGCTCCTGGAAGGGCGGCACCGAGGCATCGACCACGCCCGCCGCGTCGGCGAGCGCGAACTCCACCCGCTTGGCCAGCGCTGCCGCCAGCGCCTTGTGCGTCTGCGAGCGGCCATGCAGGGCGACCATGGCCGCGTAGTCCGCGCGCAGGCTGGCGTCCGCCACCACGGTGTGCAAAAACGGCCCCCATACCGCGCGCACGGCCTGCGCGTCGTCTTCGAGCAATTCGAAATGCGCGGGCAGGCCCAGCGCCTGCAACAGCGCCAGCGGGGCCGTTCCGAGCAGCGCCGCAAACCAGCTGTGAAAGGTGCGAATCTGCACCGGGCGGCCGCTGGCCAGCGTCTGGCGGTAGAGGTTCTGGAGCGCGGCGCGCGCTTCCAGCGCGCGCTCGGGGTGAACGCCGCGCGCGCGCAATTCCCCGGTCAGGGCATCGAGCGGTTGGCGCGCAAATTCGCCGAGCCACTCGTGCAGGCGCTGGCGCATTTCGCCCGCGGCCTTTTTGGTGAACGTGATGGCCAGGATCTCGTGCGGCGCGCAGCCATCGAGCAGCGCGCGCAGCATGCGCGAGACCAGCATCCAGGTCTTTCCCGCGCCCGCGCAGGCCTGCACCGCCACGTTGCGCGCCGGATCGCAGGCAATGGCGTAGAACGCCGCGCGCGTGACGCGCTGGCCGTTGTGCTCGTAGGCGGCAGGTGCTCCGGATGGAGCCTCGTGCGGGGCTGGATTCATCGCTGCGGCCTCATGCGTCCCAATCATGCGTCCCAATCATGCGTCCCAAAAATCTTTGCGGCACAGGCCGCGTGCCGCGCAGTGCGTGCAGGCCGCGCCCTCGCCCAGGGCGGGCAGCGGCGCCCCCGCGGCGATGCGCCCGAAGTCGTGCGCAATGCCCGCGAGCAGCAGGTCGCGCAGGGGCAATACATCGGCCTGCTCGTACATCTGCGTCTGGCCGCGCTCGCCCACGTTGACGTAGGCGGCGCGCAGCCCGTCGTCGTCGCCGAGCAGCGCGGCGTAGAAGGCCAGCTGGGTGTCTTGCGCGCCGGCGCGCAGGCGCTGGCGCGTCTTGCCGACGTCCTCGGTCTTGTAGTCGATGAGCAGCGTCTGCGGCCCGTTGGCGGCTGCGTCTGCGGCCGCGACGGAGTCGATGCGGTCGATGCTGCCCACGAGTTGCACCGGGCCCAGGGGGCGGGTGGCGCGCTGCTCGGCCTGCCGGAAGCTGGCGCCGGCGCCCTCGTGCTGCGCCAGCCAGTGCAAATAGCCGTCGCGCAGCGGGGGCCAGCCGGCGGCGAACGGCAGAAACTCGCCCGCGCCCAGGCCCTGCTTTTGCGTGACGGCCTGCGCCGCGCCGTCCAGGCGCGCCACGCGGGTCGCGGGGTCGTCCGCGGGCGCGCGCAGAAGGTCCTCGTGAAACGCCTGCAGCACCGCGTGCAGCCAGTTGCCGAAGTCGCGTTTGTCCACCTCGCCGGCGAGCTCGTCGGCCGCTTGCAGGCCCAGCTGGCGCAGCGCGAAGAAACGGTAGGGGCAGAGCCGCAGGTCGGAGTACGCCGTGGACGAGAGCGTCCGCAGCGCCAGCGCCTGCCCTTGGGGCAGGGGACGGGGCGTGGGCGCTGCGGCCACGCTGCGCGGGCGGCGCGCGTCCACGCCGGTGCACGCCGCGCCTTCGAGTTGCAGCGCGAGCACCAGCGCGCTGGCCAGCAGCGGCTCGCCGCCGTC
>NZ_AFAL01000749.1 GCF_000193225.1 Verminephrobacter aporrectodeae subsp. tuberculatae At4
GGCCTCCACTCGACCCGACTGGTTGTCGTACACCTGCTTGAGCACGATGTCTCCAGGCGCCACTCCTGCCTTGAACTGCAGCGTGTTGAGCTTGTCCGCCGCCGCATCGCTGTAGTACTGCACCCGGTCCTGCCCATCGCCTCGTCCGAACAGGTAGGTGTTGTTGCCGTAGCCGCCGTTCAAGGTGTCGTTGCCTGCTCCTCCGTCGAGCGTGTCCGCTCCCGCTCCGCCAGACAAAGAGTCGTTGCCTGCTCCGCCCAAAACGATATCATCACCATTTCCACCGTCTATTGCATCGTTACCTGCTTGTCCAATCAGAATATCGTTACCGTCGAGACCCTGGATGTTGTCATCCCCTGCACTGGCAACCATCAAATCCGACCGTGAAGTGCCGGCGAGATTGTGTTCGGTGGAAGCAGCGAAGCGGACTGTCCAACTGCTCAGTTCCTCGCTGAATGCGCCCAGATCGGTGGCGGTCTTGAGTTGGGTGATGAGGAAGTCGGTGGCGTTCCAGCCAAGCTCCGCAAAGCGGGTTTCTCCAGCAGCGCTGAGAAACTCGACCAAATCAATGATTCCGTCACGTGGACTGGATGCGATGGCTTGCTTGAATGCATTTTCCACGGGCTGGAAATCAAGCACCACGCGGCCATCCACCATTGCGATACCCAACTTGTCAAAATAACCACCAAGGCGAGTCTGCAACAGGAGGGACTCATAAATATCCGTCTTGAACCGATCATAGGCCAAGGAAATGCTGGCAATCTGCTCGGCAGCCAGCGTGACTGTCAGACTACCCGAATTGGCGTCCAATGGTGTGAACCGGGCTTGCCCGTTGGCACCCCCATAGGTAAAGCCCATAAAACGCTCGACCACACCCAGTTTGCGAATAAATTCGTCATAGGCTGGCGTACCAGCAGTCAATCCAGCCAAGTTGTAGGTCAACCTGACACCACTGCTTGAAAGGGCATCTGCCTGCACTTTGAGCGATTTCAAATCAGCTGTGTTGGCCCATTTTTCTATGAAGCCGTCGAGTTTGTCTATCTGTCCTTGCCGGGTGGTTTGCTGGGTGTAGGTTTGCACCCAATTACCAAGGTCGGTCGAGAGGCTGATGGCCTCAGACAGATCGCGCACACGCCCTGAGCCGCGCAAATTTGGCAATGCCTTGGCCTGATCGGTGAATGGGATCTTGTCGCTGAACTGCCGATAGAAGGTATTCACCAGCAAGTCCAGATTGGCCGTTGCGCTGTTGGTTTCCCCCGTCGTGCCCGTAGTACCGTTGGACCGAGTGAAGGTGCCAACTGCTGTCTGAACATTGCCATTTCCCAGGTCGGCACGCACAGCGCTTGAATTGACGCCAATCGCAGTAATGTTGTTGGCCCCGAGTGTGGTCAACTCGTTGGCTTGGCTGATGCCGTCCTGGTTCAAATCACGCCAGATGCGCAAGTTGGCAAAAACGCTGTCTGCCGAGTTGATCTTGCCGTCGTTATTGGCATCCAGGTCTTTGAGTGCGTCAAAGCCGTTGGATGCCAGTTGACCGTTGCTCTTGAGCGTGTCCACACCAAAAAGTTCGCGACCCGAATCGATCGTGCCATTGTCATTGCGGTCCAGCACCAGCCAGCCGTCGTCCGGTTTGACCCAACCAGTACCGGTCTTCACGCCATCGGCGTCGTGATCGAACAGAATCACCGTGCCGTCGCGGGTGCTGGTGGTTTCAATGCCGTCACCATCCAGGTCGAGAACCAGCGGATCACGGCGCGGTGGGGTTGTGCCATCAGCGCCAGCGGTACCTCCGGCACCTCCTATGCCACCGGCGGCGCCGTTACCACCGCCGCTGCCACCGCTGCCACCGCTGCCACCGTCGCTTCCGTCGCTTCCGTCGCTTCCGTCGCTTCCGTCGCTTCCGTCGCTTCCGTCGCTTCCGTCGCTTCCGTCGCTTCCGTCGCTT
>NZ_AFAL01000748.1 GCF_000193225.1 Verminephrobacter aporrectodeae subsp. tuberculatae At4
TCACAGCGACCGACTTCCGTAGAGACTAACGACGACGAGTATCCCAGCGAGGGGCCTCCGTCTCCTGAGCTGATCGTTGACGGCCTGGGACCAAACAATGTAATGACCGGCGCCCCACTGACCTTCAAGGTGCAAGGAGTATCCACGCTGGACCTGAAGGAAAAAAGCACAGGGTGGATTGCTATCGGAGAAGAGGTGACCATTTTGGTCAATCTGGAGAAATTCTGGTCTTTTAATCCGGCAGATTCCAGCTTTTGGATCTCGGGCCCGGCCATGCAACGAATACTTGACGCGCTGCCAAATGGCAGTTTTTGGATGCAGCTGCACTTTTCTTCCAATGACAGCGAGTTTATTGTTAACTATGACATGCAGGTGAGCAAGGCAGAGACAAGACTGTCCGGCAATTTGCTGTCGGAGCGGGGCGATCCGGTCACCTCGCTGGCGGGCCGCAAGGTCTTGCTGAACGGGGTCAATACGCGGACGCGGGCCGTCGCCGTACTGGACGCCAACGGTGCCTTTGTGTTCGAGCACGTATTGCCCGACGTCTATTTTCTGACGTTGAGCGACTTGCATTATCCGAACGTCGTGAGCACCAGTTTTCCGATTTATGAAGGCAGCACGCAAGCCAAGGTCACCATGGTGGTGCCGCCGGGCCTGGGAATCGACACCGGCGCCAAGGCCGCCGCGCAGCGAGTAGCCGCCCCCGGTTCGTCGGCTGTGCGCAGCAGCGTGACGCAAGACGGCAAGGAGCCGCCCCCGCGCGACATCCCCGCTTCCAAGCGCTCGTCCCCTGCCGCGCCTCTCCCCGCAGATGGAGACGATCGCGCGGTCTTTAGCGTCACGGCGGCCGAGCAAGACCGGCCCGTCACCAAGAACATCGACTTCGAGGTGCCGGCCGGCACCGAGAGCGTCAGCGTCAGAATTACCGTGCTTACCGAGGAGTCTCGGGCCTCCGCGAAAAATCGGGGCACGCACACCGATTCTTGGTCGTATTCGGTCGTGGGGCTTCCAGACAGCGGTCTCTCGGCCAGCGGTTTGGTGGACCAAATGTATGGCACAGGCAGAATAGCCGAGCGCGCGTGTGTAAACGTGTCCGAACAGACCAAGAACTCCGCATTGAAAATCAGCGGCAGCGTGAGCGCCACCAATATCGGCGACGGCCTCCTGCCAACTACCACGACGGTGGAACTGACTCTGGAATGCATGAGGTCCAAAAGTTCGTCAACCAATCTCGAAGTCGTTTCGGCCCAATTCTTGTCGCCAAACAAGAATTCGCGGCACGACCCATGAGCCGCCTCCGGCATGCGGCCATGCCGGAGGCACTGCCGCAGGAGCCGTTCGCTGTGCGGCCCTTGGCCCTGCCGATGGAGCCAAACGGATCGGCTGGTACATTAACGTTCTCATCGCCGAACGGCCCGCCTGCCCGCATCGGCGGGGCCCAGACCAACCCGGAGCGACGCCCGGCCCCAAAGCCCCCTTCCGGTCAAGATGCCACGCAGCCCTGGCGAGTGAACGCTTCTAAAATCAAGGGTTTTCATCGCCCGATACCGCCTGAACGCCTGACATGACCCACGTCGTCTCCGAAAACTGCATCAAGTGCAAGTACACCGATTGTGTGGACGTATGCCCCGTGGACTGCTTCCGCGAAGGTCCGAACATGCTTGTCATCGACCCCGACGAGTGCATCGACTGCGCCGTCTGCATCCCCGAATGCCCGGCGAACGCCATCTATGCCGAGGAGGACCTCCCGGCCGATCAGCTCGCCTTCATCAAGCTCAACGCCGATCTGGCCTTTGCCGACGGCTGGAAAAGCATCACCAAGCGCAAGGGCGCGCTGCCCGACGCCGACGAATGGAATGGCAAGCCGGGCAAGATCGACGAGCTGCAGCGCTGAGAGGCCCAGGCCCCAAGGTGACCCAGGCCGTACACGCCGCAGTCGAAACCGATGCCGTGGTCATCGGCGCGGGGCCGGTGGGCCTGTTCCAGGTGTTCCAGCTCGGGCTGCAGGGAATCACCGCGCACCTGATCGACGCCCTGCCGCACGCGGGCGGTCAGTGCGCCGAACTGTATGGCGACAAGCCCATCTACGACATTCCGGGCGTCCCGGTCTGCACCGGGCGCGAACTGGTGGATCTGCTGCTGCGGCAGGTCGCGCCCTTCAAACCGCACTGGCATCTGAACACCCTGGTCTCTGCCCTCGCGCCCCGCTCTGACGGCCGCGTGCTGCTGGAAACCAGCACCGGGGCGCGGCTGCTCGCCCGCTGCGTGTTCCTCGCCGCGGGCGTGGGCGCGTTCGTTCCCCGCACCCTCAAAACCGCGGGAATCGAGCGCTTTACCGGCACCCAGCTCCACTACCAGAGCCTGCCGCCGGACCTGGACTTGGCCGGGCGCCACGTCGTCGTGCACGGCGGCGACGAAGCCGCCGTGGCGCACGCCGTGGAACTGGCCGGGCAGGGCCGGGCGGCGCGCGTCAGCCTGCTGCACCGGCGCGACCTGTTCCAGGCGCCCGACGCATTGCTGCAGCGCCTGCGGCAACTGCGCGAGGCCGGACGCATTGCCGTCGAGGCCGCGCAGATCACCGGCATCATCACCAGCACCGCGGGCAAGCGCCTCACCGCGCTGCAAGTGGTCGGTGCACAGGAGAGCCCCCGGACCCTGCCCGTGGACGTGCTTTTGGCCGTCCTCGGCCTTTCCCCCCGGCTCGGGCCGATTGCCGACTGGGGCCTGGCCATGGAACGCAAGCAGCTCGTGGTCGACACCGGAGCGTTTCGCACCAACGTTGCGGGAATCTACGCCGTGGGCGACGTCAACACCTACCCCGGCAAGCGCAAGCTGATCCTGTGCGGCTTCCACGAGGCCACGCTCGCCGCCTTTGCCGCAGCCGAGGCGCTCAAGGGCGGCAAGGTGGCGCTGCAATACACCACCACCAGCGCACGCCTGCACCAGCTGCTGGGCGTGGCAGCCGCGCCGGCCACCCAGGTTTGACGGCCTGGCAAAGGAGCCGGGCAGCGCGGAGAACCCGGGACCGGTTTCAAAGATTTGGCGCCAGCATGCGCGCCAGCGCGGCCTCGTCCATCCCCCGGCGCCCGGCCATGTCGTGCACTTGGTCGGCGCCGATCTTGCCGACGCTGAAGTACCGGCTCTCGGGGTGGCCCATGTAGAAGCCGCTCACGCTGGCCGCGGGTGTCATGGCCAGGTTCTCGGTCAGGCCCATGCCGATTTCTGCGCAGCGCAGAACCTGGAACAGATCGGTCTTGGCGCTGTGGTCCGGGCAGGCGGGGTAGCCGGGGGCGGGGCGAATTCCGCGGTACTTTTCGGCGATCAGCTCGCAGGCGCTCAGCCGCTCGTCGGGCGCATAGCCCCACAGGTCGGTGCGCACGCGCTGGTGCAGACATTCGGCAAGGGCTTCGGCCAGGCGGTCGGCCAGGCTCTTGAACAGGATCGCGGAATAGTCGTCGAGCGCGTCGGCAAAGTCCTTTTCCTTCTTTTCGACTCCAAGGCCCGCGGTCACGGCAAACAGGCCCGCGTAGTCGGCGATGCCCCTGGGCGCGACGAAGTCGGACAGGCAGCGGCTGGGGCGCAGCACACCGTCGATGGACTGCTTTTGCGTCTGCTGGCGCAGGCCGTACCAGGTCATGGCCACCTGGCTGCGGCTGTCGTCGGTATAGAACACGACGTCGTCGCCCACGCTGTTCGCGGGCAGCAACGCGAGCACGCCGCTGGCCGTGAGCCAGCGGCCGTCGATGATCTTTCTGAGCATGGCCCGGGCGTCGTCATGCACGCGCCTGGCCTGCACGCCCACCACCTCGTCGTCCAGGATCGCCGGGTAGGGACCGGCCAGGTCCCAGGTCTGAAAGAACGGACCCCAGTCGATGTATTTTTCCAGTTCGGCCAGGTCAAAGTTTTTGAACATGCGCCGGCCCGGCGCGCGCGGTACGACGGGCCGGCAGGCGGACCAGTCCATGGGCGTCCGGTTCGCGCGCGCCTGGGCCAGGGGCCATAGCAGCGCCGGCTTTTTCTTGGCGTGCAGGCTGCGCAGCTTGTCGTAGTCGGCGTTGAGCTCTTGCAAGTAGCTGCCCGCCACCTGGCCCAGCAGGCTCTGCGCCACGCCCACGCTGCGCGAGGCGTCGGGAACGTAGACCACGGGGCCTTCGTAGTGCGGGGCGATCTTGACGGCGGTGTGCACGCGGCTGGTGGTCGCGCCGCCTATCAGTAGCGGGATCTTGCGCATGCGGAAATGCGCGTCCTTTTGCATCTCGCCAGCTACATGCTGCATTTCTTCGAGGCTCGGGGTGATCAGGCCCGACAGGCCCACGATGTCCGCCCCTTCGACCTTGGCGCGCGCCAGGATCTCGTGGCAGGGCACCATCACGCCCATGTTCACGACCTCGAAGTTGTTGCACTGAAGGACCACGGTGACGATGTTCTTGCCGATGTCGTGCACGTCGCCCTTGACGGTGGCGATGACGATCTTGCCCTTGCTGCGCACGTCGCGCCCGGCCTGTTCATCACGGCGCTTTTCCTCCTCGATATAGGGGATCAGGTGCGCCACGGCGAGCTTCATCACGCGGGCGCTCTTGACCACCTGCGGCAGGAACATCTTGCCCGCACCGAACAGGTCGCCGACGACGTTCATGCCGTCCATCAGCGGGCCTTCGATCACGTGCAGCGGGCGGCCCCCCTGGGCCAGGATCTGTTGATAGGCTTCTTCGGTGTCCTCGGTGATGAAGTCGGTGATGCCGTGCACCAGCGCATGGCTCAGGCGCTCGCCGACGGTTTTTGGCGCCTCGGGCGTGCCGCGCCATTCGAGCTTGCGGCTTGCGTCGCGGGCGCCGCTCTTGGCGCTTTCGGCGATTTCGACCAGGCGCTCGCCGGCGTCAGGGCGGCGGTTCAGGACCACGTCCTCGACGCGCTCGCGCAGCGTCGGCTCCAGGTCGTCGTATACGCCCACCATGCCTGCGTTGACGATTCCCATGTCCATTCCCGCGGCGATCGCGTGGTACAGGAACACGGTGTGGATGGCCTCGCGCACGGGGTCGTTGCCGCGAAAGCTGAACGACACGTTGGACACGCCGCCCGAGACCTTGGCGCCCGGCAGGTTCTGCTTGATCCAGCGCGTGGCCTCGATGAAATCGACCGCATAGTTGTTGTGCTCTTCAATGCCGGTGGCGACCGCGAAGATGTTCGGGTCGAAGATGATGTCCTCGGGCGGAAAATCGACCTCGTCAACCAGGATGCGGTAGGCGCGCGCGCAGATCCCGATCTTGCGTGCGCAACTGTCGGCCTGGCCCTTTTCGTCAAAGGCCATCACCACGGCCGCGGCGCCGTAGCGGCGCAGCAACCGGGCCTGGTGCTTGAAGGCCTCGACGCCCTC
>NZ_AFAL01000747.1 GCF_000193225.1 Verminephrobacter aporrectodeae subsp. tuberculatae At4
CAACTCGACGCGCTGGCGCTCGCCGACCGAGAGGCTGCCCACGCGCGCGTCGGGCTGCACCGGCAGGCCAAACCGCTGCGCCACCGCGAGCAGCCGGGCGCGCGCGCGGCCGCGGCGCGAGAACGGCTGCCACAACGGCTCGCTGCCGAGCAGCACGTTGTCCAGCACCGTGAGGTTGTCCGCCAGCGCGAAATGCTGGTGCACCATGCCGATCCCCGCCGCCAGCGCCGCGCGCGGCTGGCCGGGCGGCAGGGGCTGGCCAAAGGCCTCGATATGCCCCGCGTCGGCCACGTAGTGTCCGAACAGGATCGACATCAGCGTGGACTTGCCCGCGCCGTTCTCGCCCAGCAGGGCGAGCACCTCGCCGCGTTGCAGCGTGAGGCTGATGCCGTCATTCGCGAGCAGCTCGCCAAAGCGCTTGGTAATGCCCGACAAGCGCAGGACGGGGGGACTGGGCGCCGTCATTTCCATGCCGTGCAGCAGCGTGGATGCGCTCACCGGGCCGTGGTGGACTTGGGCTGGCTATCGTCCACCAGCACGCGGAACCTGCCGGCCAGGATGTCCGCCTCGCGGGCCCGAACCTGGGCGACGACGTCGGCGGGCACCTTGTTCTCGAAGGTTCCCAGCGGGGCCAGCCCGGAGCCCTTGTGCTGCATCATCGAGTACGGGCCGTAGTCCTCGGCGCCAAAGCGCCCCTCGCGCACGAGCTTCAGCGCCCGGTCCACGCTCGGCTCCATATGCCATAGCGCCGACACCACCACGGTGTCGGGGTACTGCGCCTGCGTGTTGATCACGTTGCCGATCGCGAGCTTGCCCTTCTCCCGGGCGGCGTCGCTCACGCCGAAGCGCTCGGCGTAGAGCACGTCGGCGCCCTTGTCGATCATGGCAAAGCTCGCCTCCTTGGCCTTCGGCGGGTCGAACCAGCTATTGATGAAGGCGACGCTGAATTCAACCTTGGGATTCGTCTGCCTCGCGCCGGCCATGAAGGCGTGCATCAGGCGGTTCACTTCGGGGATGGGAAAACCGCCCACCAGGCCAATCTTGTTCGAGCGCGTCATCCCGCCGGCCACCATGCCCGACAGGTAGGCCGGCTCCTGGATGTAGTTGTCGAACACGCTGAAGTTGGGCGCCTGGGGCTTGCCCGAGGAGCCGAGCAGGAACGCCGTTTGGGGAAATTCCCTGGCCAGCTTGCGGGCCGCAGCCTCCACGGCAAAAGCCTCGCCCACGATCAACTGCTGGCCGCCCATGGCGTATTCGCGCAGCACCCGCTCGTAATCGGCGTTGGCAACGTTCTCGCTGGACCGGTATTCAATCTCACCGCGCAACTCGGCTGCCTTGAGCGCCTTGTGGATGCGGCTAACCCATTGCTGTTCGTAAGGCACCGTGTAGATCGCCGCAACCTTGATCCGGGCCTGCGCCGCAGCCAGCGACGGCGCCAGCCCCAGGATGGCGGCCATGGTGGAAATGCCAAGCAGGCGTGCGATAAGGATGCGGCGGATGGTCATGGTGCGTGCTGGATAAGGAAAACGGCCCGGGAAGGGCCATGCAATATGCGCGCCAATAAGCAGGGGGGAGTCGGCAGGGGGCATGGCAGGCGCTGCCGCAATTGTGCACACGGCGCATTGCCGTCAACCGCCAAGCGCCTGCGCGGCGGGTCCGCCACCATTGCGGGCGGGGGCCAATCTGGCATACTCGCCGCCCATTGGGTGGGCCCTCCTGCATCACCCAGAATCCGCTCCAGCTCTGGCTTTCCGGGGGATTTTGGAGTTCGGAATGCGGGTTTCAGTGCTGATAAATCCCAAGCAAAGAAAGGACGACCGCCATGCCCCTCCTTCCCTTCGGCTGCCTGGAAGGCAGTGGTTTCGAGCGGTTTGATCCGCGCTTTGACCCCTGCATCCCTGGCCCCGAGCGCATAGCGCGTCTGTGGACTGGCGGGCGCTGGTGCGAGGGCCCGGTGTGGTTTGGCGCGCACCGCACGCTGCTGTGGTCGGACATTCCGAACAACCGCATGCTGCGCCTGGACGAACGCAATGGCACGGTCGGCGTCTTCCGCGAACCGGCAAACAACAGCAACGGCCACACGACGGACCGCCAAGGGCGGCTGCTGAGCTGCGAGCACCTGACGCGCTGCGTGACCCGCACCGAGCACGACGGGAGCATCACCGTGCTGGCCTCGCACTGGCAGGGCAAGCGGCTGAATTCGCCAAACGACTTGGTGGTGCATTCGGACGGCGGCGTCTGGTTTACCGACCCGAGCTACGGCATCCTCTCGGACTACGAGGGACTGCGCGCCGAGAGCGAAATCGGCGCCTGCCACGTCTACCGCATCGACCCCGCGAGCGGCGCCGTCGAGTGCATGGCCGACGACTTCGTCAAGCCCAACGGGCTCGCGTTCTCGCCCGACGAGTCGCTGCTCTACGTTGCCGACACCGGCGCGAGCCACTGGGACGCGGCGCCGCGCCACATCCGCCGCTTCCAGCTGGGCGCGGACGGCCGCAGCCTGCGCGGCGGCGAGGTATTTGCCGAATGCAGCAACGGCCTGTTCGACGGCTTTCGGCTGGACACCGAAGGCCGCCTGTGGAGCAGCGCCGGCGACGGCGTGCACGCCTATCACCCGGACGGCACGCTGCTGGGCAAGATCCTGGTTCCCGAGCCGGTGGCGAACGTCTGCTTTGGCGGACTCCGGCGCAACCGGCTGTTCATCTGCGCGAGTACCTCGCTGTACGCCATCACCTTGAACGCAAAGGGAGTGCTCTGATGCCCACGTCCATCACCCTGTCCGCCGAAGGGCTGGAATCGACC
>NZ_AFAL01000746.1 GCF_000193225.1 Verminephrobacter aporrectodeae subsp. tuberculatae At4
GCCGCGCACGGCGCGCTCGACGCGTGGATCGACCAGCATTTCGACGCGCAGGTGCGCTTTCTGCAAGCCCTGGTGCGCGTTCCCACCGACACCCCCCCGGGGAACAACGCGCCGCACGCGGAACGCACGGCCGAGTTGCTCGCGGACTTTGGCTACGCGGCCGAAAAGCACGCCGTTCCCGCAGCCGACGTGCGCGCCCATGGCCTGGAGTCGATCACCAACCTCATCGTGCGCCGCCGCTATGGCGCGCCCGGCGCGGGCCGGACCATCGCCCTGAACGCGCACGGCGACGTGGTGCCCCCCGGCGAGGGCTGGACGCACGACCCCTACGGCGCCGAACTGCACGACGGCGCGATGTACGGCCGCGCCACGGCCGTGAGCAAGAGCGACTTTGCGAGCTATACCTTTGCCGTGCGCGCGCTCGAGGCCGTGGCCCGGCCCACGCAGGGCGCGGTGGAACTGCACTTCACCTACGACGAGGAGTTCGGCGGCGAACTCGGCCCGGGCTGGTTGCTCGAAAACGGCCTGACCCGGCCCGACCTCGTGATTGCCGCCGGCTTCTCCTACGCGGTCGTGAGCGCGCACAACGGCTGCCTGCAACTGCAGGTCACCGTGCACGGCCAGATGGCGCACGCCGCCGTGCCGCATACGGGCGTGGACGCGTTGCAGGGCGCGGTGCATATCCTCGGCGCGCTGTACGCGCAAAACCAGGGCTACCGGCAGATCCGCTCGCGCGTCGCGGGAATCGGGCACCCGTATCTGAACGTGGGCCGCATCGAAGGCGGAACGAATACCAACGTCGTTCCCGGCAAGGTCGTGTTCAAGCTCGACCGCCGCATGGTCCCCGAGGAGGATGCGCAGGAAGTGGAGGCCACGATCCGCCGCGTGATCGCGCAGGCCGCCAGCGGGTACGCGGGCATCACGGTGGACGTCGAGCGCCTGCTGCTGGCCCGCGCCATGACGCCGCTCGCGGCCAGCCAGCCGTTGGTGGACGCCATCCAGCGGCATGCGCAGGCGGTGCTCGGCGAGCCCGTTCCCGCCGTGGGAACGCCGCTGTACACCGACGCGCGCCTGTACGCGCAGCGCGGAATTCCCGCCGTGATCTACGGCGCGGGTCCGCGCAGCGTGCTCGAATCGCACGCCAAGCGCGCCGACGAACGCCTGCAACTGGAAGACCTGCGGCGCGCGACCAAGGTCATCGCGCGCACGCTGCACGAATTGCTCGCGGGATGAGGGCCTGCCCCGGCCCGGGGCAGAAAATCAACCGGCCAGCGCCACCACGACGGCTGATTCCTCGACGTCGGCCAGCGCCTGCTGCCGGACGCGCAGGCCGCTGCGGGCGTCCGCGAAGCCGATGATGCGACCGCCCGCGGGCAACTCCAGCGTGACCTCGTCGCCCTGCGGACCGCGCTCGACGCCAGCGACCTGGCCGCGCAGCTGATTCGCCGGCACCGCGGCGGGTGCAGCGCCCGGGCGCGTGACGCGCACCGAGGTCGCCTTGCACAGCGCAATCACCTGCAGGCCGGGGC
>NZ_AFAL01000745.1 GCF_000193225.1 Verminephrobacter aporrectodeae subsp. tuberculatae At4
GTGGTTCGCGCTGCTCGGCCTGAGCGGCTGGGCCAGCCTGGCGCTCTGGGGTTCCTGGTGGGCGCTGCCGCCCTACATGGTGTACGCCGTGCTGTACGCCACGGCGTCGGATTCGCGCTGGCACGAAACCAGCCACGGAACCCCGTTCAGGACCGACTGGATGAACGGCGTGCTGTACGAGATCGCCTCCTTCATGGTCATGCGCGAGTCGGTCATCTGGCGCTGGAGCCACAACCGCCACCACAGCGACACGCTGATCGTCGGGCGCGACCCGGAAATCCAGGTGCCGCGCCCGCCCGACATGCGCGCGCATTTCCTGAGCCTGTTCAACATCGGCACCTACCGCAGCTACTTTCCCAGCCTGCTGCGCCACGCGCGCGGGCAGATCACGGACGCCGAGCGGAGCTTTGTTCCGGCGAGCGAATTCCCCAAGGTAGCGCGCAACGCGCGCATCGTGCTGGCCCTGCACGCCGCCACCTTGCTGGCCGCGCTGCTGCTGCAAAGCTGGGGCCCGGTGTTCCTCATCATCCTGCCGCACCTGTTTGGCAACTGGCTGATGATCGTGCACAACACCACGCAGCACGCGGGCTTGGCAGAGAACGTGCTGGACCACCGCCTGAACTGCCGCACGGTCTACATGAACCCCGTGAGCCGCTTCATTTACTGGAACATGAACTACCACGTGGAGCACCACCAGTTTCCCCTGGTCCCGTACCACGCGCTGCCGCGTTTGCACGCGCTCATCAAGGACGACTGTCCGCCGCCCTACCGCTCCATCGCGCAGGCCTGGCGCGAGCTGCTGCCCACCGTGCTGCGCCAGGTCAGAGAGCCTGGCTACCATGTCCGGCGTCCATTGCCGACCCCCAGGCCGGCTGCCCGGCCAGAGGAGCCCGCTGAGCGCAGTCCCCGCGCCGCCGACGCGCAGGGCTGGGTGGAGGTGGGCGCTGCGTCCGGATTGGACCGCTGCGACGTGATGCGCTTCGACCACGGCAGAAAAACCTACGCCCTGGTGCGCAGCGAGACCGGCGCGCTGCACGCGCTCGACGGCATTTGCAGCCACGGCAACAACCACCTGGCCGACGGACTGGTCAAGGGCTGCACCATCGAATGCCCGAAGCACAACGGCCGCTTCAACCTGGCCGACGGCTCGCCCGCGCGCGCTCCCGTGTGCCGGGGCCTGGCCGTCTACCCCCTGCAAGAGCGCGCCGGGCGCCTGTACCTCAACGTGCTGCAGGCTGGCGGCGCCGGTGCGCGCGTGCCAGCAGGCTGCGCCCTGCGCGTGCGCAGCTGCCGCCACGTCGCCACCTTCATCAAGGAACTGGTGCTCGACCCCGAGGACGCCGCGCAGGCCCTCGCCTTCACGCCCGGCGACTACCTGCAACTCGAGATCCCCGCCTACGGCGAGATTGCGCTGCGCGATCTGCGCATCCCCGAGCCCTACGCGCAGATCTGGCGCGAGCAGGGGCTGTTTGAACGGGTGGCGCGCAACCAGGACGCCCGGCGCAACAACTACTCGCTGGCGAGCAACCCGGCGCAGGAACGCAGTCTGCGCCTGAACGTGCGCCTGGCCACGCCGCCCGCGGGCCAGGAGTGCCGGTGGGCGTGGGGTCGAGCTACGTGTTCGCGCTCCGACCCGGAGACCGGGTCACGGCCATCGGCCCGTATGGCGACTTCCACATCAAGCCGACCGGGCGCGAGATGGTCTACGTCGGCGGGGGGCCGGAATGGCCCCGCTGCGCGCGCATCTTTCGCATTTGCTCGAGACGGAAAACACCGCGCGCAAGCTCAGCCTCTGGTACGGCGCGCGCGCGCGGCAGGACGTGTTTTATGACGACCTCTTCACCCGCCTCGCGCAGACGCACGGCAACTTCAGCTTTCACCTGGCGCTGTCCGAGCCGCGCGCGCAAGACGCATGGAGCGGCTTCACCGGCCCGGTCCACGCAATGGTTCTGGAGCGCTACCTGCGCACGCACCCCGACGCGCGCGCCTGCGAATACTATCTGTGCGGCCCGCCCGCGATGGTGCAGGCCTGCACCGACATGCTCGCTGCACTGGGCGTTCCCGAACAACAGATTGCCTACGATGCGTTCTGACGCAAGCCGGACATGAGCAGATTCCTCAACGACGGCAGCACCGACGCGCCCCGATTGCGCGTCTACCTCAACTTGGACAGCTTGCTCGACTTGCAGGACGGCCATGGCGCTGCGCGCGCCTTTCCGACCGACCCCGCAGAACGCGACGCGCTGCTGGCCCGCGACGGCTTCGAAGGCGTGCAGCGCACCGACCGATCCGCGCCGCAGGGGCCGACCTGTCTGCCGTACTGCGGCGCAAACCGCATCGACAAGCCCGGGGAAGTTGACGCCATCGTGGCGCGCCACGTCGCGCGCGGGGACAACTGCCTCACGCTGCACGCCGGCACCGGCCTGGAGGACGATGCCGCCGCCTGCCGTCTGGCAGAGGCGCTGCTCGCGGCGGCAGACCGGCAGCGCTTTGCGGTATTTCTGGAAACCCACCGCGCGACGATCACGCAGGACCTGTGGCGCACGGTGCAGCTGCTGCGGCGCTTTCCCGAACTGCGCTTGAACGGCGACTTCAGCCACTATTACTGCGGCCAGGAAATGCCCTACGGCGACTGGGCGCAGAAGATGGCCTTCATGGAACCCCTGTTTGCCCGCACCGGCTTCTTGCACGGGCGCATCGCGAGCCCCGGCTGCATGCAGGTGCCGATAAGCCGCGAATGGACCCAAAGGCCCCCGCAGGCCCACGGGGTGGTCGATTTTCTGGCGCATTTTCGCGACCTGTGGGGCCGCGCGATCCGCGGTTTCCTGCAGCATGCGGGGCCCGGCGACGTGCTCGTGTTCGCGCCCGAGATCCTGTCCGGCGCGCACTACTACGCGCGCTGCTTTCCCGACGCACAGGGCCGCCTGGTGGAGGAGTCCGACCGCTGCGCGCAGGCGCTCATCTACAAGGACCTGATCCGCACGCTGTTTGCCGAGCAGCTTGCCGCTGCGGCGGGCGCGCTGGCGAGTGTGCGCTGAAGGCTCCGGGCCGCGCCAAAGCCTTGTGCACCGCGACCGGTTCAGGCCCCTGCGCGCAGCTTTTTG
>NZ_AFAL01000744.1 GCF_000193225.1 Verminephrobacter aporrectodeae subsp. tuberculatae At4
CACGCCGCCCATGAGTTTGTCGTGATCGGCTATGGAACCAGCATGTGCTGCCTGTCGACGATTGTCGACGGCTACCACCGTGGCTACCGATTCGCCTTGGTCGAAGATGCCTGTGCGGCACGCGCCGTGCGCGCGCATTCCGAGGCCGCCATGCACCAATATGCGACGCTCATTCTGGAGCGCTTCGCACGCATCACGCGCACTGCGCAGGAGGCGCCCCCATCAGGCCCAACTGGCAGACTTCGCCACCAGCAGGCCGACCCCCAGCAGCCCCAGCTGCCAGCGCAGGGCCGTGGGCCATGACGGTGCACGGCGTTCGACCCGCAGGTACAGGATGCGCCCGGCGGCCAGCGAGAGCACGAACGCCAGCAGCATGCCCAGCGCGTTGAGCGCCGCCGAGGTCGGCCACCAGCGGCTGAACACCGCGCTGACGAACAGGCTGACGGAAAAGTGCAGCAGAAAGACCGAGTAGGACATCCGGCCCAGTCGCACCAGCGCAGCGATCCCGCGCCAGGACTGTACGCGCCGGGAGCGCATGGCCAGCACCAGGCACAGCGCAGTGACCAGGGCCACGGCCACGCGGCTGCGGTAGTCCAGCGCGAGTGCGGCGCCTGCCAACAACACGATGGCCGCCAGCCATCCCCGCGCCCGGGGCGCGTGCACGGCCCAACAGGCCTGCATGCCCAGCCCGTAGGCACCGGCAAAGTACGGTGCCCAGACGTCGAGCCCGGCGATGCGGTTGAACACCCACAGCGAGGCCGCCGTGCCGGCTGCGATCAGCACCTGCGCCACAGCGGCCGGGTGCCGCTGCGCCCAGGCGCCGGGCAAGGCCCGGGCGCCCGCCAGCACGAGCACGCTCAGTGCAAACAACTGGAAATCTATGGCCACGTACCAGACCCCGGCGGACAAGGCCTCCTCGCCCAGGATGTCTTGCAGCAGCAAGGCATTCGCCAGCAATTGCGCCAGGGTGGGCGGCTCGGGCACCGAGGGGTGCGCCATCCAGGGCCGCACCAGCGCGGCCGCCAGCACCGCCAGCAGCAGCGCCACCGCGTAGGGCACGAGCAACCGCACCAGGCGTTGGGCGAGCGCGCGGCCGGCGTGGTCAAAGCGTGCCACGCCTTGCGGCGCCAGGCTGGCCGCTGCCAGGTAGCCACCGAGCACCAGAAACACCGGAACGGCCATGCGCCCGTAGTCGTGCAAGCAGGTGAGCAATGCGGGGGCCAAGGGATACGCGATGTCCGACATCGGTCCGTAGGAAGCCAGGTGGTGCCAGACGATGGCGGCGCAGGCCAGGCCCTTGACCATGTCGATCCATGGCGTGCGGTGCGCGGTGGGGTCCAGCGGGCCCGGCTTCATGCTGTTGATCGGAGTCGGCGGGAGGCCGTCCCGGCGCTCAAGCCGGATGCGGGCACCGTGCGCACGCGCTGTGTGCTGACGGAACGCCTCCAGCCCCTGCCCTCTTGCGCGTGCGCTTCGATCCGGGCGCCATGAAGAAAGCGTTTTCGATCCATCTGCTCACCGTGCCTTCGGCCGTCTCCATAGTTCCTGGTAATTGTTGTCGCTTTGCTTGCGCGCAGTCTTTTTTGCTGGTCGTGTTCAGGCTGAGCATGGCACGCGGTCGCATCCCTGCTGCATCCGCTGGCCCGATGGGGACGTGCGCGATGGCGGGCGCGCGATGGTAACGCGGGTCGAACCGGCCCTGGCCGGTGCCAAAGGTAAAAGTTGCACGAAATGAAATCGATGCAGGGGGCCTGCGGGTCTAAAATCTGCGCACAGTCCTTCACCACGGCGGTTTCCATGTCGAGCAGTTCCGAACAAGACACCCCGCAGACCGCATCCCCCGTGCTCGAACCCGTGGACGAGAATCTTGCCATCATCGCCCGCCAGGCCATCGTGGACGAACACCGCACCGTCTACGGCTACGAACTCTTCGACCGCTCCACCGCGAGCAACGCGCACACGGCGACGAGCGACGCCGCCCTGCTGTTCAATGCGCTTTCATACGCCGGCACCGAGGCCCTGGTCGGCAAGAAAACCATGTTCATCAACTGCACCCACGACAGTCTCCTGGGCGCTCATCTGGAGTTGATTCATCCCGAAAAGGTGGTGCTGGAAGTCCCGCCCTTGCCCGACGATTCCACGCCCGCAGAAATCGAAGGCCGCATCCCGACGCTGCAGGCGCTGCGCACCCGCGGCTTTCGCCTGGCGTTCGACCAGCGGGCACTGCGCCGCGCGTACACCGGCTGGCTGCCGCTGGCGGCGTTCATCAAACTCGACTTGCAGGCCGTCAAACCCGAGCAGGCCGGGCCCCTGATCAGCTTCATCAGCATGCACAGCAGGGCCATGCTGATCGCCGAAAAAGTGGAAACCGCCGAGCAGTACGAACTCATGCGCAGGCTGGGCGTGAAGCTGTACCAGGGCTATTGGTTTGCCCGCCCTTCGCTGGTCAAGGCGACGACGATCCGCCCCGCGCAAGCATCCATCATCCAACTCATCAACTTGGTGCGCAAACAGGCCAGCACGTCCGAGATCGAAGAGTTGCTCAAGAAGGACCCCTCCCTGTCTTTCAACCTGCTG
>NZ_AFAL01000743.1 GCF_000193225.1 Verminephrobacter aporrectodeae subsp. tuberculatae At4
GCTCGCGGGCCATGGCATTGCCGAGGCCTGCGGCGGCCGCGAGGTCACGGGCGCGCGCCTGGTCGCGCTGCACGCCACGCGCGACGAGGTCGCCGGGCCGGCAACGCACGTCGCCTGCCCAGCAACGCACGTCGCCTGCGACGTGGTGCTGAGCTCGGGCGGGCTGTCGCCGACGGTGCATCTGTTCTGCCACGACGGCAGCCACCCCGCGTGGGACGAGACGGCGGCGGCCTTCGTTCTCCCGCGCGCCGGGCGCCAAGGCGTGGCCTGCGTGGGCGCGGTCACGGGGGCCTTCGATCTGCCGGCGGCGCTGGCGCAGACCACCGAGGCCATGCAGGGCGTTCTGGCGGCGTTCGGCAGGACCGCGCCCTTGCAGACGCCGGACTGCCCCGCGCGCCAGCAGCTGGCCATGCGGCCGATGTTCCGCATGCCCGACGGCCGACCCGAGGGCGCGGGCGCCGTGGCCTTCGTGGACTACCAGAACGACGTGTCCGCGGCGGACATCGAGATCGCCGTGCGCGAGAACTACCACGCGATCGAGCATGTGAAGCGCTACACCGCGCTGGGTTTCGGCACCGACCAGGGCAAGCTGTCGAACGTGAATGGCATCGCCATCACCGCCCGCGCCCTGAAGCGCTCCATGGGCGAGGTCGGCACCACCACCTACCGCCCGGCCTACACCCCGGTGAGCCTGGGCGCGCTCGCCGGGACGATGGTGCAGGACTGCTTCGACCCCAGCCGCTACACCGCGCTGCACGCGGCGCACGTGGCACGCGGCGCGGCGCTGGAGCCGGTGGGCCAGTGGCTGCGGCCCTGGTACTTCCCCCGGGCCGGGGAGGACTTGCGCGCCGCCGTGGGCCGCGAGTGCCTGGCTGCGCGCAACGGCGTCGCGCTCATGGACGCGTCCACCCTGGGCAAGATCCAGATCGACGGCCCGGACGCGCGCGAGTTCCTCAACCGCGTCTACGCCAACGCCTGGACCCAGCTCGCGGTGGGCAAGTGCCGCTACGGCCTGATGCTCGATGAGAACGGCATGGTGATGGACGACGGCGTGACCGCGTGCATCACGCCGAACCAGTTCTACATGACCACGACCACCGGCGGCGCGGCGCGGGTGCTGAACTGGCTGGAGCGCTGGCACCAGAGCGAGTGGCCCGAACTCAGGGTGTGGCTGACCTCGGTCACGGACCACTGGTCGACGATTGCGCTCGTCGGCCCGAAGGCCCGCGCGGTGCTGGCCCGGCTGTGCCCGGACATCGATCTCTCGGCCGAAAACTTCCGCTTCATGGACTGGCGCGCGGGCACGGTGCACGGTCTGCCGGCCCGGGTTTTTCGCGTCAGCTTTTCCGGCGAGCTGGCGTACGAGCTGAACGTCGAATCCGGCTACGGCCACGCGCTGTGGGAGGCCGTGATCGCCGCCGGGGCGGATTTCGACATCACGCCCTACGGCACGGAAACCATGCACGTGCTGCGCGCCGAAAAGGGCTTCATCATCGTCGGGCAGGACACCGACGGATCGGTGAGCCCGCTGGACCTGGGAATGGGCTGGGCCGTGGGCATGAAGAAGGCGTTCAGCTTCCTCGGAAAACGCTCGCTGGCGCGCAGCGACACCGCGCGCGCAGACCGCAAGCAGCTGGTCGGTCTGCTGCCCGAGGACCCTTCGGTGGTGCTCTCCGAGGGCGCGCAGATCATGGAAAGCGCCCACGTCGGCGCGCACAACCCGATGCTCGGCCATGTGACTTCGAGCTACCACAGCGCCTTCCTGGGCCGCTCGATCGCGCTCGCCGTGGTCGCCGGGGGCAGCCAGCGCGTGCACCAGACCCTGTACGCGCACGCGCAGGGCCGGGCCACGGCCGCGCGCGTGGCGGGCAGCGTGTTCGTG
>NZ_AFAL01000742.1 GCF_000193225.1 Verminephrobacter aporrectodeae subsp. tuberculatae At4
CGATGGCGATAAAGCCCGTCGCCGGCTCGCCCACCAAGTAGCTGTTGGTGCCGGGGCCGGTCATCACGCCCGGGTTCGGAGCCGTCAGGCGCTGCAGGTTCCGAAGCAGCGCAACGGGGCGCTCGCTCTGCCAGTCG
Source organism: Verminephrobacter aporrectodeae subsp. tuberculatae At4 (assembly GCF_000193225.1). GTDB lineage: Bacteria > Pseudomonadota > Gammaproteobacteria > Burkholderiales > Burkholderiaceae_C > Acidovorax > Acidovorax aporrectodeae. The sequence continues at coordinate 138 of NZ_AFAL01000742.1, forward strand.
AGCGGGTGCGCAATCTGCCCGTCGGGGCAGACCAGCGCCAGTTCGCCAAACGGCGCCTCGTCTTCCATATAGCGCGCCTGCCGGCCCGCCAGGAGGCCGGTGCGCGGGCAACTCACCCACAGGGGCCTCTCATGCGCCACGGCGTCGAGCACCGCCTGCGCGTGGGCGAACCCGGACAGGCGCTGCAAGGTGCGGATGGTGGGAAAGATCATGAAGAACTGCCCGGCCTCGTGGCGCGCCAGCGCGTCGGCGGGGCGCACCCACAGGGGCTCGAACTGCTCGGCCTCGTCGGCCACGGGCACCTGCCCTTCGGGCATGCGGGCCACGAGAAACGGCACCGCGAAGCGGCGTGCCAGGTCGCGGTCCGCCGTCCAGTGCGCCAGCAGGTACACGCTGTCGGCCGCCAGGCGCAGGCCGCGTGCGGCGCATTGCGCGGCAAACGGCTGGCTGCGGTCGATGGCCGCGATGTCCTGCGCGTCGGCCATGCGGCCATCGGCATGGCGTGCGAGCAGCACGCCCAGTTCCTCGAAACTTTCGCGGATCGCGGCAATGGCCTGGGTCAGATGCAGCGCGCTCTGCGCGGGGCGGCGGTCGGCAACGCTGTGCGACTGCGCATCGAGCGCGTCGATCCCGCCTCCGGGAAAGACATGGGCGCCGGGCGCAAAGCTGGCCTGCGCCGAACGCCGGGTCATGAGGACTTCGAGCCCACCGTTGCCGGGTGCATCGCGCAGCAGCAGCACCGTGGCCGCAGGGCGGGTGGCAACGGGTTCGCGGTGGGGGTGCAGTTGTTGGCCGGGGCGGGGCATCAGCGCATTATCGGCATCGCCACCGGGCCTGACAGCCCTCGGTGACTCGCCCTACGATGAAAAGCCGGATCTCCCTCTCCCTCTTTTTCGGGTTATTCTTCCGCTTCCCTTGCCCGATTTTCCAAGGATTCCCCATGAACGCCGCTCTATTCCCCCTGGTCTCGGAGTTTGAAACCCCGAAGCAGGAGGCCAGCTACACGGCTTGGTTGCGCGCCAAGGTCGAATCCAGCTTGACCGACAATCGACCACCCATCCCCCACGATGAGGTAGAGCGCCGCATGACCGAGCGCTTGGCGCGATTGCGCGAGCGCAACATGTCCTGATGCTGCCCATCTTTTGGCTGGAGTCGGCTGACGCCGACTTGGCGACCATTACGGACTACATAGGGCAATTCGATCTCGATGCGGCAGAGCACATGTGGCATCGATTGCGCAGCAGCGTTCTCCCGCTCTCGGAACACCCGTATCTCTATCGAATGAGCGAACGTGTGCCGGGTCTGCGTGAGATCGTCGCGCACCCGAATTACATCGTCCTGTACCGGGTTGCAGCCGATCGCATCGAAATCATCAACAGAGTGCACGCACGCCGCGAGTTCCCCGGCTCTGGACGATAACGCGCCCACGCGGGGCCCCGCTTTTTTCCGTAGCGGCCCGTTGCCCGGCGTGGTCCGGCATGCGTGGCCACCACGCACATAGAATGCGCAAATCAAACCCGTCCCCAGACATTGAGGCACAGCACCATGGCATCCGTGAACAAAGTCATCATCGTCGGCAACTTGGGCCGCGACCCTGAAACACGCACCTTCCCCAGTGGCGACCAGGTGGCCAACGTGTCGATTGCCACCACCGACCGGTGGAAGGACAAGCAGACCGGCGAGATGAAGGAAGCCACCGAGTGGCACCGCGTGAACTTCTACGGCCGTCTGGCCGAAATCGCCGGGCAGTACCTGCGCAAGGGCTCGCAGGTGTACGTCGAAGGCAGCCTGCGCACCCGCAAATGGACCGATCAAAGCGGTGTGGAAAAGTACAGCACCGAGGTCCATGCCCTCGCCATGCAGTTGCTCGGCAGCCGCCAGGGCATGGGGGGCGGGGGCCGCCCGGCGGCGG
>NZ_AFAL01000741.1 GCF_000193225.1 Verminephrobacter aporrectodeae subsp. tuberculatae At4
GTCTGCCAAGGGGGGCACGTCGCGCAGCGGGGGCTCGAATCCCGCACGCCCGCACACGCCGAGGATGGCCGCGCTGCGCAGCAACTTCAGCGCGGGCGGCTGCTGCGCCCGGCTGACCTGGGCGAGGAAATGCGCGACGCTGCCGCCGCCCTCAAAGGTCGGCAGGCCGGGTGCCCGGTCCGTGCCCGGGAGCGCGCAGTCCAGCAGGATGTCCGGGTTCATGCGATCCGATCGGCAAATGTCAGAAACCCTTCCGGAGAGCGCGCGCAGCTCGGTCGCAGGACCTGACCGTCCCACTCGCCGGCCAGCTGTGCGGGCAGCCCATGGGTCAGCGCCAGCAGGTCCCAGGCCCAGTCCGTGCGGGTCTCCAGGGGGACGGCGCGCCCGGGGTCGCTGTCGAGCATGTGCAGCCACCAACGGTCCTCATGGCGCGCCGCGGCGACCTTGGGCAAAAGCACCAGCGACAGCGGCGCGAAGGGATTCGCCGCCAGCTGATTCGCCGCCAGCTGCCACTCGCCGGACGACGGCAAATGGGGCCAGGCCGGTGTTTGCGCGGCTTCGACCGCGGCGCAGGGGAGGGCGCGCAGCGGGCTTGCCCCGGGGTAGAACGCGAGCGTCGTGCGCACGCCGCAGCCGAGGGGCCAATGGGTCTCGAAGCCCCGGCCGTTGTGGCTGAAATCAAGCACCAGCGCCCTGCGCCCGGAACGCGCGCCGTAGAGCCACACGCGCCGCTCGCTGAGCCGCTGCGCACGCTCCTGGACGACGCAGCCAACGACCAGCCAGGTGTCCTCGACGCGCTCGCCCTGCGCCAGGGCGGCGTCGGAGTCGGCGGCCCAGCCGAGCGCAGCCTGGAGGTCGCAGACGAGGTGGCCGGGCAGGTCTTCCCGATGGCGCAGCGCGTCGATGCACAACTGCATCCGCCCCATCAGGGCCAGCACCGCGGCGGGCCATTGCGGGCCGACTCCCACGGCGGCGGCCGCGCGGCACAGGAGCTCCCCGAGTCCGGGAGCCTGCGCATCGACCATGCGCGCAGCCAACTGGTTCCAGGCTTCGAGATTCCCGCGCTCCAGGGTGGCCAGGCCCTGCGCAATCCGGTCCATGAGAAAGCGCTCGAGATCGTCGGCGCCGGCCTCGATGCGCTTCCAGCGCTCGCCCTCGCGCTTGGCCAAAGCCGCCTGCGCAGCCGCTGCCGCCTGCGGATCCAGCGCAATGGCATCGGTCCTGTCCTGCTTTCTTTGCGCGCGCTCCTTGCGCGAGTCAAGCCAGTCGCAGACCCACTGCGGTTCCTGGACGGAGGCGAAAAGGTTCGCGCAATCGGCGCGCAGCAGCATCAGCGCCAGGCCGTGCTTGCAGGGAAATTTGCGGCTTGGGCAGGAGCACTTGAACGTTGGCGCGGCCCCCGTGACGTCGACCTGGGTTTGATACGGCTTGGCCCCGCTCCCCTGGCAGGCGCCCCACACCGCGCGTTCGCTCGATCCCAGGCTCGATCCCCACTTGCCCGGCGCCAAAAGCCCCTTGGCGGCCTTGGCCGAGGCCTCGTCCGGGGCCAGACTCAGGACGGATTGCGCGGTCAGTTGCATGGGGCGAAGGTTTTTTTTGGAGTTCTCGGGAAAGGGTGGGGCCAGGGCCATGCCCGCAGAGGGGGCACGAGCCTGCGCAAATGATATGCCATGCGCGTAACTGCCGGACCCCCGCGCCGACCCCATTCGGGGCGCGCGCGGAGGTTTCGATATTTTGCAAACGATCCCTGGGGACTGGCGATACGCGGCGGGATCGCGACCGCGTTACCAGTCCGCCCGGTCAGCGCTCGGCCATGACCTGCGCGATCGCCTTGCGCGTGGCATCGACGACGGTGTCGGCCTCCTGCCGCGTCAGGCACAGCGGCGGCGCAAAGCCGAGGATGTCGCCCTGCGGCATGGCGCGCGCGATG
>NZ_AFAL01000740.1 GCF_000193225.1 Verminephrobacter aporrectodeae subsp. tuberculatae At4
CGTGGTGCTGGCCACCGGCGGCGTTGCGCACACCGGCCAGACGCCGGCCTGGGGCGCGGCGCAGGGCCTGTGCGTGAGCAGCTGGGACATCCTGTCGGGCGCCGTTGCGCCGGGCGAGAACGTCCTCGTGTACGACAGCATCGGCGCCCACGCGGGCACCGGCGTTGCCGACTTCATCGCCACGCGCGGCAAGCAGGTGGAAATCGTCACGCCCGACGCGAAGGTCGCCGACGACGTGGGCGGGACCACCTTCCCGATCTTCTACCGCCAGCTCTACGCGAAGGGGGTGATACAGACGCCCAATTGCTGGCTGGAAAAGGTCTACCTCGAAGGCGACAAGCGCATCGCGGTCCTGAAGAACGAATACACCGAGGCCCTGGAGGAGCGCGCCGTGGACCAGGTGGTGCTGGAGAACGGCGTCCTGCCCAACGACGGCCTGTACTGGCAGCTCAAGCCGCTGTCGCTGAACCAGGGCCAGACCGACATCGACGCGCTGTACGACGCGCAGGCGCAGCCGGGCCTGAGTCTGCCCACCGGCGATGGCGACTTCCTGCTCTACCGCGTCGGCGACTGCGTCTCGATGCACGACATCCACGGCGCGATCTACGACGCGCTGCGCCTGTGCAAGGACTTCTGACATGCTGGCGCAATTCATCGGTGGAATCTTCTGGCTCGCGCTGCTCGGCCTGGCCTGGGGTCTTGCGCGGCGCGCGCGGCTCTGGCGCACGGGGCGCGCGAGCGCCGTGGATCTGCGCGGACTGCTACAGATTCCGAAGCGCTACCTGGTCGATCTGCACGAGGTCGTGGCGCGGGAGCCCTTTGTTGCGCGGGCCCACGTGGGCGTCGCCGGCGGCGCCTTGCTCGCGCTGGCGCTGGTGGCGCTCAACTACGGCCTGGGCCTGCACGCGCGCAGCCTGGACGCGCTGCTGCTGCTCGCCGGCCTGCTGATGCTCGCCGGCGCCGGCGCCATGGCCTGGCGCCGCCAGGGCGCAGCGGCGCGCCTGTCGCGCGGGCCATGGCAGCGCCTGCCCTGGACCCTGCTGCTGTTCGCGCTGGCGCTGGCGCTCACGGCTGCCGTGGGGTTCACGGGGGTCGCGCTGGCGCCCTGGCTCGCAGCCTGCATCAGCCTGGCGTTTGCCGCGGGCGCCGCGGAGCTCGCGCTGGGCCCGGGACTGGGCGGGCCCATGAAGCATGCGCTCGCGGGCCTGCTGCACCTGGGATTGCACCCCCGGCCCGAGCGCTTTCGCGTCG
>NZ_AFAL01000739.1 GCF_000193225.1 Verminephrobacter aporrectodeae subsp. tuberculatae At4
CGATCCGGCCCGCCCGGGCGGCGGCCAGCGAATGGCGCAGCTGCACTGTGGCGGCGGCGCTGACCGCGAGCACGGCAGGCGCCTGCACGCGCAGGCGCCGCCGCGCGCCCTGCGGCAGCGCCTGCATGACGATGCAGGCCCTGCCCTCGGGTCCCTCGGGTTCGAGCGCGAGCACGTCGGTCACCAGCGGCCGTTGCAGCGCGGCGGCCAGCGCATGCGGCAGGACGGCGCTGCCGCGCTCCGCCGGCGCGCGCGTTCCGGTGAGCACCCAGTCCGTGGCGCGCACCGCGGGCAGCAGGGACGCGAACAGCAGCGCACCGTCGGCGCATGGCCGGATCTCGATGAGCCGCGCACCCAGCGCCAGGTAGTCGTGCGCGACCGCGTGCGGCATGTCGCCCGCGCTGAGCAGACGCACGGGAAGCGACAGCCCCAGGGCCAGCGCGACCGCCGTGGCGTCGGCCGGGCAGCGCGTCGGGCGCTGGCTCACGGGGTGGATGCGCGCGGCGACGAGTACCGTCACGGTAGCCGCGGTGTTCATGCGCTTTCCTTTTGCTGGCGCACCAGCGCGATCAGCGCCTGCATCAGCGCCGTGCTGTCCTCGACCACCGTGAGATTCGCGCGGCTGGCGATGGGCGCGGACGCGTCGAGGGTCACCGCGATGACGTGGCGGCAGTCCCGGATGCCTTGCAGATGCTGGACGGCGCCCGAGATCCCCAGCGCCACGTAGGCCGAAGCGGAAACGCTCTTGCCGGTGGCGCCGATTTGCTGTGCGCGGGCAAAGCGCCCGGCGTCCACCGCGACGCGCGAGGCCCCGACGGCGGCGCCGACTTCGTGCGCCAGCGCGTGGAACAGCGCCAGATCGTGCACCCCGTTGCCGGCCGCGAGGATCAGGTCGGCCTCTTCCAGCGCCAGCGTCCGCGGGTCGCCGGCCTGCACGCCCAGGTCCTCGACTCCGGGTTCGGGCCGCTGCGGCAGCGGCGGCGCGGTCTCGCGCAGACCCTGGCCGACAAAAGGCAGCCGGGGGTTGACGAGGCCCGGGCCGAGCAGCATCACCGGGGCGTGCGGGCGCAGCCAGTCGTCGCGGGAGTCCGCGGGAACGCGCAGGCTTTCGGCGCCGAGCTCCAGCACGCCGCAGGCCAGGTCCAGCCCGGACTGCACGGCAAAACGCCGGCCCAGCTCGCCGTCGGCGCCGTGGTCGGCGAACAGCCAATGCGCGGGGGCCCAGGCGCTGCGCAGGCCCTGCAGCCATTGCACGCAGGCCGTGGGCTGGTAGCGCCGGGCGTCGAAAGCCTCGGGCACGAGCAGGCGGTCCACGCCGAGCGCCGCGACGTCGTCGTGGCAGGCGCCGAGCGCCGCGACGACGACCTGCGTCTGCGCGTTCGCCAGAATCGCCGCTGCCGCGATCGCCTGGCGCGCCGCGTCGCTGAACGCGCCGCGCTCGGTGTGCGCGACGACCAGCAGGGTGTTGTGGAAGGGGCCGTTGCTGCGCAGCGGCTTGGCGCTGGCTGCGGGCGCGTGCGGCTGCGCCGGTTGCGCGGCCACGGGATCGCCCGCACCCGCGCCGAGCACGCTGCGCCGAGACCCTGCCGCAGTGAGCTGCGCCGCGCGGCGCGGGTCGATGCGGCGTACCGCGTG
>NZ_AFAL01000738.1 GCF_000193225.1 Verminephrobacter aporrectodeae subsp. tuberculatae At4
GTGAGAGTTTGAGGGAGCGCTGATCAATGCATCCCTTGGAGTTTGGCTTATGACAGTATCCATATCGGAGATATCCATGGAAATACTTTTTGTTCTGATGCAGGTAATGGCTGGTTTTCAGGGGGCACAGCAGATATGCTGGATGAATTTACCGACGCAAGTTCCTGATTGTGCAAATCCTGAGAGTTATGATGACTTCTGTTAATAGAAAAATCTTTCGCTGGAGTATTTTCTTGGTGTTGTTGATAATTTTTCTTTATTGGAATCATTGGTTCAGAACTTTTGAAGATCGTTCTTTTGAATCCACGTTGATTGAAAAATTAATCTCCAATAAAAAGGTGAAAATTAATGAAATAATACCGAATGGTGAGCGCGTATGTTTTTTTCCATCATACACAACGCCAAATTCAGTGAAGAATTCATTGTCCAAGAAGCAAAGGGATTTTCTGAATAGTAGAATTTATACCCTTGATAACGTAGGGGGTCATGTTTGGTGGATTGTTGTTCTATCAAAAGACGAAGTCATTAATGCCTATAGGATGACTGACGGCATCAGATCAAATTTCAAAGGTGGTATGTGTGTAAAACAAAAAAATTCGAAGTTTATCTTTTCCAGAAAAGATAGATTTACAGTATATTTCGATCTTTCAGAAGAAGTTTGATCATGGCAGGAGTGATGCCAGTGGAAAGGGCAGTAGCCCAAGGTCCAAAAAGATTTCCGAATGTTAGAATCAATTTCTTTTTTGGTACGGATAATAACATTTGGTGAATTGTTGTTCTGTCATTTATGAGATAAGCAGTGACGTCGGATTCAACTTCAAAGAAAGTGGGCGTGTAAAACAGAAAGTTAAAAATTTATATTTTCCAGAAAAAGTGAGTGTACAGTATATTTCTATCCTTCAGAAGGGATTTGACCATGACCATAGTTTCATTAACGACAATAGCCGCAACGGCAGGCTACAGTGTGAGAGTTTTGAAAAACCTTTTCGGTGCTGAGGCATCTCAATTCTGGGGTTCTGAAACCGGCAGGAATGATCCAAGTGATGCATTTAGGCATGCTTATGTGAGTGCCAGATTTTCTCAGTATCTTGGAAGCCATTCTGCAAATATTCTTGGTTTGCTTCATGAGTTGGTTCATAGGGATCCTGACATTCGTGAGATGGCGATGGACATATGGAACAATAAAATGGGGGCGGATATAGGGAGTAAATATAAATTGAGTGATGCTGACGCTGCATCTAAAATTGCGGATGATGTACGCAAAGCTTTGAGTGATGGTAGATTGATTACGGATTACGAAACAGATCAACGCGTCAATCATGGTAGAGATGGTAATGGCAGCGACGGCAGCGGTGGCAGCGACGGCAGCGGTGGCAGCGGTGGCAGCGACGGCAGCGACGGCAGCGACGGCAGCGACGGCAGCGACGGCAGCGACGGCAGCGACGAAAGCGACGGCAGCGACGAAAGCGACGAAAGCGACGAAAGCGACGAAAGCGACGAAAGCGACGAAAGCGACGAAAGCGACGAAAGCGACGAAAGCGACGAA
>NZ_AFAL01000737.1 GCF_000193225.1 Verminephrobacter aporrectodeae subsp. tuberculatae At4
GCCCGAGCGTGTGGCGCAGCAGTTTGCGCCGCTGGCTGAAGGCCACGCGCACCAGTTCTTCGAGCAGGGGCAGCGACAGGGGCGCCGGCTGCGCGTGCGGCCGCATGCGCAGCACGGCGCTGTGCACGCGCGGCGGCGGATCGAAGCTCCGGGGCGCAACGCTCAGCAGGTGCTGCATGGCGTAGCGCCATTGCAGCATGACCGACAGGCGCCCGTAGGCGCTCGTGGCCGGCTGCGCGAGCATGCGTTCGACGACTTCCTTTTGCAGCATGAAGTGCTGGTCTTCGATGGCCTGCGCGTGCGCGAGCAAATGGAACAGGATGGGCGTGGAGACGTTGTAGGGCAGGTTGCCCACCACGCGCAGCAGCCCGCGCTGCGGCGGGTCCGCCTGCTGCGTGCGCAGGGTCTGTGCGAGCTGCGTGAAGTCGATCGTGAGCGCGTCCGCTGCGATCACGTCGAGCCGCTCGTGCCGTTGCAGGCGCTGCGCCAGGTCGCGGTCGAGTTCGATCACACTCAAGCGCCCGAGGCGCTCGACCAGCGGCTGCGTGAGCGCCGCCAGGCCCGGACCGATCTCGACCATGGACTGGCCCGGCTGCGGTGCAATCGCCTGCACGATGGCGGCGATGACCGCCTGGTCGGTCAGGAAATGCTGCCCGAAGCGTTTGCGCGGGAGGTGTTTCATATCCAGCGGCTGTGGCGGCGCCTGCGGCCGTCGTCGTATGCGCTGCGGGCAGGGGAGGATGGCGCGCTAGCGCGGTGGGTCACGGTATTCCACATAGGCGCGCGCGCGCAGTGCCCGTGCTGCGGCGGGTCCGCCTGCTGCGTGCGCAGGGTCTGCGCGAGCTGCGTGAAGTCGATCGTGAGCGCGTCCGCTGCGATCACGTCGAGCCGCTCGTGCCGTTGCAGGCGCTGCGCCAGGTCGCGATCGAGTTCGATGACGCAGAGGCGCCCGAGGCGCTCGACCAGCGGCTGCGTGAGCGCCGCCAGGCCCGGACCGATTTCGACCATGGACTGGCCCGGCTGCGGTGCAATCGCCTGCACGATGGCGGCGATGACCGCCTGGTCGGTCAGGAAATGCTGCCCGAAGCGCTTGCGCGGGAGGTGCTTCATATCCAGCGGCTGTGGCGGCGCCTGCGGCCGTCGTCGTATGCGCTGCGGCAGGGGAGGATGGCGCGCTAGCGCGGTGGGTCACGGTATTCCACATAGGCGCGCGCGCGCAGTTCCTGCGCCCAGGCGGCGTAGGCTTCGTCGAGCTTTTTCTCGCGCACGATGCTGCGCGCCATGTCGCGCTGCTCGCGCGGGGTCGGCGTGCTCTGGCGGCGTTCGAGCAGTTGGACCAGGTGCACGCCAAAGCGCGTCACCAGCGGCTCGCTGATCTCGCCCGGTTTGAGGGTGTCCAGGGCCTGTTCGAATTCGGGCACGTAGCGGCCGGGGCTGGCCCAGCCCATGTCGCCCCCCTCCTTGGCGCTGCTGTCCTGGGAATGTTCGCGCGCCAGCGCCGCAAAGTCGGCCTGGCCTGCGAGCACGCGCCGTTTGTAGTCGGCCAGGCGTGCGGCTGCGGCGGCCTCGCTCAGCCGGGGGCCGGTGCGCAGCAGGATGTGGCGGGTGTGGTTTTGCTCGACCGTGGCGGGCGTTGCGGCCGTGACGCGCTCGATCACTTTGAGCAGGTGAAAGCCCGCCGGCGAGCGCACGGGGCCGGCGACGGCGCCCAGGGGCAGGTCCTGCGTGGAGCTCACGAACAGCTCCGGGTACTGGTCCACCGGGCGCAGGCCGAGCTGCCCGCCCGCGCGCGCGCCCTCGGGGGCGTCCGAGAATTCGCGCGCCACGGCGGCGAAGTCTTCTCCGGTGTGCAGCCGGTCGGCCGCCTGCCGCGCCCGCGCCTGGCGCTCGGCCTCCTGCGCGGGGCTGGCGTTTTCGGGAACCAGCACCAGCACGTGGCCGAGGTTGATTTGCATGGGCGCGGCCTGCGCGTCCCGCTGCTCTTCCTTCAGGTACTGCTCGACGTCCAGATCGGAGACCTTGACGCGCGCTTCGACTTCGCGTTCGCGCAGGCGCTGCACGAGCAGTTGGTTGCGCAGTTCTTCCCGGAAGCGCTCCTGGCTGATGCCTTCGCGCGCCAGGCGGGCGTGCAGCTCGTCCACCGTCAGCCGGTTCTGGCGCGCCACGTTCTCCTCGGCCTGCGTGACGGCGAACTCGTCCGCCTTGATCCCCGTCTCGCGCGCCTGCTGGATCTGCACCCGCTCAAGGATGATCCGCTCCAGCACTTCGCGCTCCAGCCGTTCGTGCGGCGGCGTGGCGCCGCCCTGGCGGGCCAGCTGCGCCTGAACCTGCGCGAGCCGCGTGCGCAGTTCGGTGCTGGTCACGGGTTCGGAGTTCACCACGGCGACGATGAAGTCCGCCGTGCGCGCCGCGGCGTCGGGCGTGGACGCGGTCTCGGACGGCGCGGGGGCGGGGGCGGGGCGCGCCAATCCCTGGCCCGCAGGCGTTCCCGGCAGGCGCAGGCCCTGCGCTGCAGCGCTGCCCATGGCGGTCAGGCTGGCGAGGATCAGGGCCAGGACTGTGCAGTGATCACGGTATTGCATGGCGTTAGTCGTAGTTGCTGAAGCGGCTCGGCGGCGCCACCTGCTCGCGCAGGTATTGGTAGCGCGGCACATTGTGCTTGAAGGTTTCCTGGGGGTTGGCGCCCAGGCTCAGGCGCGACAGACCCAGGAATTCGATCTGCAGGAGCAGGCGCGTGTTCGAGGTGCTCGTGCCGTTTTGCAGGCGTTCGAGCACCACGCTGCCGATCCAGCAGCAGCCGTCGTATTCCAGGCCGACGATGGTGTTTATGAGCCGGCTGTCTTGCAGGCTGTAGTTCAGCCGGCCGACGCCGTACCAGCGCCTGCCCCCCTGGCCGCCGCCGGGCCCCAGGTCCTGGCCCTTGTCGCCCCACAGGTCGTTCAGGGGCCATTGCCAGCCAATGTCGATTTGCTCGCTGGTGCCGCGCTGCCGGCGGTACGCGGCGCTCAGGGTGCGGTAGCTGCCGGGGCTGTAGCGTGCGCCGACGGTCGTGCGCACGGAGCGGCCCTGCTTGGGGTTGTATTGCAGCATGGAGTCCAGGTCCCAGCGCGGCGTCCAGCGGATGCTCGCGCCCAGCAGCAGGTCGGACAGGCGTTCGTTCACCGGCGCGTTGCCGGGCAGGGTCACCCTTTGCTCGGACAGGCGCAGGCGCTGCGCCAGGCCCAGGCGGATGGCCTCGTTGCCGCTCTCCGGATCCAGCAGGCGCGTGGTCACGCCCAGGGTGAGCAGGTTGTTGTCGGCCAGCCGGTCGTTGCCCCCGTAGGCGTTTTCGGTGTAGATGGTCGCCAGGTTGAAGTCGTTCGCGGCGCTGTCGTACACCGGCAGCCGGCTCTGGTCGCGGTACGGTGTGTAGGTGTAGAACGCCCGGGGCTCCAGGGTCTGCAGGAAGGCGCGCCCGAAGAACCGGGTGTCGCGCTCGAACATCAGCGCGCTGTCCAGGCTGAACGTGGGCAGCGCGCGCTGCGCGCTGCGCGTGCTGCCGGGCAGCGGCGCGTCGAACTGGTACTGCGTGGCGTGCAGTTGCAGCCGCGGCGTGACGTAGCCCGCGGGCTGGACGAAGGGCCGGCTGATCTGTGCCATGGCGTAGCTGCGGGTGGCGTTGGGTTGCCCGGTGCGCTCGCGCGCGGCCTGAAAGCGCGTGCTGTCCAGTTCCACGCTGGCGTCGAGGTTGCCGCCGAGCCCGAGTGGCGCATAGCGCCATTGCAGCTGCGGCATGCGGTCGTATGGCGGCACGATGGGCGCGTTCACGTCCTGCAGCGTCTGCCACTTGAGGGTGCGCAGCGTCGTCGTCGTATCGCTGCGCGTCCAGGTCAGCAGCGCGTCGTTCGGCAGCAGGCGCTGGCGCAGCGGCCCGGAGGCGCGGCCGAAGTCGCGCCAGTAGTCGTCGTCGCTCACGCGGTTCAGATTCAGGTTCAGGCCCAGGGTGTCGGTGCTGCTGCTGAAGGCGCCCTGGTGCCGGCCCGAAAAGCTCCAGCGGGAGTGCCTGCGCAGCTGATCGCTGGGCATCAGGTCGCCGCTGATCTGGCCCGCGTAGGCCGGCTCCAGGTAGCGGAATTCGCCCCCCAGGCTGGCGCCGCGCTTTTGCATGAGCGTGGCGCGCAGCGTGGCGTCGCGGTTCGGCGCGATGTTCCAGTAATACGGCTGCGTGTAGGTCAGGCCGTCGCGGCTGTCGAGCCCGACGGTCGGTGGCAGCAGGCCCGACTTGCGCTTGTCCGAAAGGGGAAAGCTGATGTACGCCAGCGGCAGCAGGGGCACGCCCTTGAACTCCAGCACGGCGTCTTCGGCGGTGCCGGTTTCTTGCGTGCTGTCGATGTGCAGGGTCGCGGCGCGCAGCACCCAGTCCGGCGCCCAGTCCGGCGCATCGCCGCGCTCGCAGGTGGTGTAGGTGGCGTTGTGCACCAGCGTCCGGTCGCGGGCGAGGAAATCCATGCGCGAGGCAGTGCCATGCGCCTGCGGCTCCAGGAGCCAGTACTGCGCGTCGCTGAAGAAGCCCTGGAAGGCGTCCACGTACAACTCCAGCTCCGTGCCCTCGTAGCGGTCGCCCGCGCGGTTGATGCGCACCCTGCCGTGCGCCCGGGCCAGGTCATCGGGCGCGGTGTAGTCCATCCGGTCGGCGCGGATCACGGTATCGCCGTGGCGCAGCTGCGCATCGCCTTCGATGATGGTGTTCAGATCAATCTGGCCGCGGATGTGCTCCCCCGTCACGAAGATCGGGAGCCGGTGGCGCACGGCGGGGGGAATCCGCTCCTGCAGCCGGGGCGTGGCGCGCAGTGCGGGTGGGGCGTCCGGGGCGTCGGCGCCCTGCGCCGGTTCCTGGGCCAGGGCGGCGTGCGGCAGTGCGCAGCAGGCCAGGGCCGCGCCACGGGCCAGCGCAGGCAGCAGGGCGGACAGCCGCCACGCCGAAGC
>NZ_AFAL01000736.1 GCF_000193225.1 Verminephrobacter aporrectodeae subsp. tuberculatae At4
GTCAAAGCCTTGACGGGCTTGTTGAAGGTGACAGTGACTGTTGTGGTCTCGCCCACGGTGAGCGCGCTGTCGGCCAGCGTGATCTCGGCGTCGAGCTCGCTGCTGTCCACCGGGGGCGTGGTGTGTGCTGCTGCCGCTGGCGCGCTGTGGGTCACCGCCATTTCCGTAAAGCTGTTGGCGCCGTTGCCCATATGGTCCCGTATGACGCCGGTGCTTGCGCCATGGGCCAAGGGGTCGGTGTAGCTGACTTTCACCACCTGCCCGGGGGATACCGGGGTGCTCAGCGTCAGCGTGACGGTCATGGCCATGGCATTCACGGCGACTGCGCTGACGTCCTGGGCCGTGCCATCGACGAGCACCCTGAAGGCCGTGTTGGCCTGGGGGGTGCTTCTGCCCGCCAGCGCTTCGTTCCAGACAAGCACCAGTTGGTTGCCGGTCACCGTGGCATCGGTCACCGTGGGCCGGGTGAGATCCATGGAGTAGGTCAGGCCGGTATTCTCCGGGTTGTTGCTCCCCTCGATGCCCCCTTGGTTGGTTACGCCGGAGAGTTTCACCTTGAGGGGGGCTCCGATGAGGTCGTAGGGGCCCTCCGTCGTCGATATGGTGAATGTCCAGGTGTCGCTGTAGCCGCTGGCGTCGGGATTCACGGCGGTCGGGGTGGACACCGCGCCAATGCCATCTTTCAGCACGACGTTGCGGGCGCCAAAGCCCTTCACGGGCTGGAAGAATTTGAGGGTGACAGCGGCTGTTGCTGAATGGTCGATTCCGAGTTCGACGTGGCTATGCGGCTCGGTAATGTCGGTACGGATCGTGCTCTCGAACCAATTGACCATGGGCGGCATGGGTGTCGTGTTGTCAGGCATAGTCTTCCTTTGATGGTGAATGGCGGGGGCTTGACGGACGGCACAAGTGGCCCGTCCCGATTCGCTGGTGCTCTACGGCCCCATCCAACTTTTCATGCTCAGCTTGGAAAGCACCCCGGGTAACGAAAGATTACTGAGCGGTGTGCGGGCCAGCGCGGGTAGACGGGTTGGAAAGAGCCGCCGGGCTTGCCCGGCAGATCGTTGATCGACGGCACCTGCACCGACTCACACGTTTGCAATTGTGACTCAAGTCGCAATTGTGACCCAGATTTCAGCCTTGGCGCAATGGGCGCGGCAAATCGGTTGCGCTTCGGTAGCGCGCCAGCGGCAAGCGCTGGCGGGCATCTCCCCCATGCCAGGAAGGTCCCATGACCCTTCCTGAGGGGGAGATTGGCCCAGGGAACTGGCCTCTCAGAACCAGAACCCTCCACTCAGCTCGGACGCCTGCCCGACGATGGACAGCGCCATCTGCGCTACGGCGCCGGAGGCGGTGACGATGCCATCGGCCTTGCCATCGTCGTCGAAGCGGCCACCATCCTGGATCGTAAAGTCCAGCCGCAGCCGCCCGCCATCGCTCACCATCTTGCCGCCGTAAGGGCTGCTCGCCAGGTTGATCCAGGTGCCGGCGCTGTCCTGCATCCAGTAACCGTTGGCGCCGATCTTCGGGTCCGCGTACAGGCTGAAGGGCTTGCTGCTGCCGGTGGTGCCCAGCGTGGCCTTGAAACTCGTCAGCGCGATCGGTGCCTCCAGCGCCCAGGACATCTGGGCCGGGACCTCCTTTTGCACCAGACTGGTGATGCGGGCGGTGCTGTCGGCTTTGACCTGGCCTTCCTTGCTATCGACCACCAAGGTGACCGAGGTGCTGGAACCTCTGGCTGTCGTGGCGCTGTACGAGGCGACTGCGGCCTGTTTGCTGTCCTGGACGTTGTCCCGGTTGCCGTCGCCAACTGCGGCACCCGTGGGACCGATGGCCTTGTTTTCCTGGGCGTCGGTCACACCGTCGCCGTCCGTATCCGGTTCCCTGAGGGGGCTTGGTGCAGGTGCGGGGGATCCGCCGCCGCCGCCACCACCGCCGCCGCCGCCGCCACCACCAGAGGATGGAGGTGGTGGGGCGACGGGTGCAGGCCCTGGAGACGGGGGCGCAGGGGTGCGGTTGGTCACCACTTGGTCGATGAGGTTCGCTGCGTCGTTGCCCGCTGCGTCCTGTATCACGTTGTCGCCCGTGGGCTTGGTGTAGCTCAGGGTCACGGTCTCCGCGCTGGTCACGGTGCGGCTCAGCGTCAGCGTCACGGTCTTGGCCGATACGGCCACACTGCTCACGCTGATGGCCGTCGCGTTGCCTGCGCTGCTGACCGCAAAGGCCG
>NZ_AFAL01000735.1 GCF_000193225.1 Verminephrobacter aporrectodeae subsp. tuberculatae At4
GGCGCGTGCGCAGCTGATCAGGGCCCGGTTCGGGGATGACGGGAAGATAAGTCAGCGCCGCGAGGGCGGGCCCGCGAACCGATCGGGCGGGCGCTCATTGCGGCTGCGCTTCCGGTTACAGTGGGCGCCTTTGCCCAACCGTCGGCGAACCAGCCATGCTGCCCCATACCTTTCTCTGGCACGACTACGAGACCTTTGGCACCGACACGCGCCGCGACCGCCCGGCGCAGTTTGCCGCGATCCGCACCGACGCCGAACTCCATGAAATCGGCGCGCCGCTGATGCTCTACTGCCAGCCCGCGAATGACTATCTGCCCGACCCGCAAGCCTGCCTGTTGACCGGGATCACACCGCAGCACTGTCTGGAGCAGGGCCTGCCCGAGCACCAGTTTGCGGCCCGCATCGAGGCCGAGTTCGCCCGGCCCGCAACCATTGGCGTGGGCTACAACAGCATCCGCTTCGACGACGAGATCACGCGCTTCATGTTCTGGCGCAACCTGATCGACCCCTACGCGCGCGAATGGCAGAACCAGTGCGGTCGCTGGGACCTGCTCGACGTGGTGCGCATGACCCATGCGCTGCGCCCCGACGGCATCACCTGGCCCCGGCAGGAAGACGGCAAGCCAAGCTTTCGGCTCGGAGACCTGAGCCGGGCCAACGGCCTGCTGCACGAGGCCGCGCACGATGCGCTCTCGGACGTGCGCGCGACCATCGCGCTGGCGCGGCTCGTGCGCGAGCACAACGCCAAGTTGTTCGACTTTGCGCTGGGCCTGCACAAGAAGGACCGGGTGGCCGCCGAGCTGCGCCTGCCCACCAGCGCCGCCGTGGCGCGGCCGTTTCTGCACGTCTCGGGAATGTTCCCGGTCGAGCGCGGCTGCCTGGCCGTGATGTGGCCGTTGGCCAACCACCCCGTGAACAAGAACGAATTGATTGCCTGGGACCTGTCCCAGGATCCCGCAGCCTTGCTCACCTTGGGCGCCGACGAAATCCGCCTGCGCCTGTTCACCAAGGCCGACGCCTTGCCCGAGGGCCTGACGCGCCTGCCGATCAAGACCATCCGCCTGAACCGCTCGCCGATGGTGGTGGGCAATGTGAACACGCTCACGCCCGCGCTGGCGCAGCGCTGGGGAATCGACCTGGCCCAGGCGGCGCAGCACGCGGAAGGCGCGCGCGCGTTACCCGACATGAGCGCCATCTGGCCTGCCGTGTTCGCCCGCGCGCCAGAGCCTGACCCCGATGTGGACCAGGACCTGTACGGCGGCTTCGTCGGCAACAACGACCGCCGCCTGCTCAACGACCTGCGCAGCAGCGCCGCAACCATGGGCGGCGGCCAAGGGGCCAAGCCGCGGGCGGGCTTTGACGACCCCCGGTTGGCCGAACTGTTCTGGCGCTACCGGGCGCGCAACTTCCCGGGCACGCTGTCGCCCGAAGAGACCGGGCGCTGGGATGCACACCGCGCCGCCTGCCTGTTCCATGGCGCGGGCGGGGCGCGCACGGTGGAGCAGTTCTTCGCCGAAATCGACGCGCTGTCTGACACCGCAGACGAGCGCGCGCAGGGCATCCTCGGCACCTTGTACGATTACGCCGAGCACATTGCACCCGAGCGCTGATGCGCGCCGGACAGCCACCATGACCGCACCCAGCCCCCCCCGTTTCACCACCCGCATCGTGCACGCCGACCGCTGGGGCGGCGCCGAGCAGGGCGCCGTCCACCAGCCGATCCACACCTCGGTCCAGTACGGCCATGCCCGGGTCGAAGACCTGATCGCCGTGTTCCAGGGAACGGCCAAGGGCGGCTTCAATTACGCGCGCCAGGGAACGCCCACCACGGCGGCGCTGGAGAGCAAGATCACGCAGATGGAGCAGGGCCACGGCTCCATCGTTTTCGCCACCGGCATGGCGGGCATCTGCGCCGTTTTTCTCACCCTGCTCAAAGCCGGCGACCATCTGGTGGTGAGCCAGTTCGTATTCGGCAACACGAACAGCGCGCTGGGCACGCTCGCGGACCTGGGAATCGCGGTCAGCACGGTGGACGTGACCGACGCCACGCAGGTGGCCGCCGCGCTGCGCCCCAACACGCGCATGGTGTTTCTCGAGACCATCGCCAACCCCGGCACCCAAATCCCCGACCTGGATGGCATTGGCGCGCTGTGCAAGCAGCACGGCCTGCTCTATGTGGTGGACAACACCGTCGCCTCGCCCTACCTCTTTCGCGCCGCCAGCGTGGGCGCGGGGCTGGTGGTCAACTCGCTGACCAAGAGCATTGGCGGACATGGCGACGCACTCGGGGGCGCCGTCACCGACACCGGCCTGTACGACTGGTCCGGCCATCCGAACATCTTTGCCGCGTACCGCAAGGGCGACCCCAAGGGCTGGGGGCTGCAACAGCTGCGCAAAAAGGGGCTGCGCGACATGGGCGCAACGCTTTCCTCGCAGGCCGCGCACCAACTGGCGCTGGGCGCGGAAACCCTGGCATTGCGCATGGAGCGCAGCAGCGCCAGCGCGCTGGCGCTGGCGCAGTGGCTGGAGCAGCACCCCGCGATCGCGCGTGTGCTCTACCCGATGCTGCCGTCGCACCCCCAGCACGCGCAGGCGCGCCGGCACCTCAGGGCCGGTTCGTGGCTGCTGTCGTTTGAACCGCGCGACCCGGCGCAATGCCTGCCCCTGTGCAACCGCCTGCGGCTGCCGATCAGGGCCACGGGGCTCGCGGACACGCGCACGCTCATCATTCCGGTGGCGCATACCATCTTCTGGGAGACCGGCCCCGCGGCGCGCGCCGCCATGGGAATTACCGACGGCATGATCCGCCTCTCGGTCGGGCTCGAGGAGATCGAGGACCTGCTCGCCGATTTCGAGCAGGCGCTGGCACCGGCCTGATCCCTGCGGTTTCTATGGTTTCTCGCTGAACGACCAGTTGCGCTGGGCGCCGAACACCGCGTCCGGGTACGGCGCGCGGCCGCGGCTGCCGTTGTAGCGCCCGAGGGCCATGAACAGGTTGCCCTGCTCCCGGTCGATGTAGTGGCGCAGGATCACGCAGCCGTAGCGCAGATTGGTCTGCATATGGAACAGTTTTCCCGGGTCGCCGTCACCGATCACGCGCGCCCAGAACGGCATGACCTGCATGTAGCCGCGCGCGCCCACGCTGGACACCGCGAACTTGCGGAATCCGCTTTCCACCTGGATCAACCCGAGAACCAGCGACACCTCGAGCCCCGCGCGCTTGGCCTCGTACCACACGGTCTGCAAGAACTCGTGGCGCACGCCCCATTCGGGCTTGCGATGGCGCAGCCGGTCGCTCAT
>NZ_AFAL01000734.1 GCF_000193225.1 Verminephrobacter aporrectodeae subsp. tuberculatae At4
CCTGTCGCGGGATCAGGCGCTGCGACACCATGGCGCGCAGGTTCAACGACAGATCCATCAACAGCTGGGTGCGCGAGTCTTCGGGGACGAAGTGGATGATCCGGTCCAGCGCCTGGTTGGCATTGTTCGCGTGCAGGGTGGCCAGGCACAGATGCCCGGTTTCGGAGAAGGCCACCGCGTGCTCCATGGCCTCCCGGTCGCGGATCTCTCCCATCAGGATCACGTCGGGCGCCTGGCGCAGCATGTTCTTCATGGCGACTGACCAGTTGTCGGTGTCCAGACCCACTTCCCTTTGCGTCAGCATGCAGTTCTTGTGCGGGTGCACGAACTCGATCGGGTCCTCCACCGTGATGATGTGGCCAAACGAGTGCTCGTTGCGCCAGTCCACCATGGCCGCCAGCGTGGTGGATTTGCCCATTCCCGTGGCGCCCACCAGGATGCACAGCCCGCGCTTGTGCATGACCACTTCCTTGAGCACCTGCGGCATTCCCAGGGCGTCTATGGTCGGCGGCATGAGCGGGATCGTGCGCAGCACCATGCCGACCCGGCCCTGCTGGATGAAGGCGCTCACCCGAAAGCGCCCGATGCCTGCGGGCGAGATGGCGAAGTTGCACTCCTTGCTGCGCTCGAAATCGGCCACCTGCTTGTCGCTCATGATGGAGCGGGCCAGCGTGAGCGTGTGGTTCGGGGTCAGGGGCTGCGGCGAGACCTTGGTCATCTTGCCGTCCACCTTGATCGCCGGCGGAAACTCTGCGGTGATGAACAGGTCGCTGCCATTGCGACTGAGCATCAGCTTGAGCAGGTCGTTGATGAATTTGCTCGCCTGGTCGCGTTCCATCAGAGTGGCTCCGGTATGCGCTGTGCGCGTATCAGCCCGAGAAGTTTTCGGGAATCTTGGCCTTGCTGCGCGCCTCGGTCGGGCTGATGATGTTGCGGCGCACGAGGTCGGTCAGGTTCTGGTCCAGCGTCTGCATGCCCACGCCGTTGCCGGTCTGTATGGCGGAGTACATCTGCGCCACCTTGGCCTCGCGGATCAGGTTGCGGATGGCGCTGGTGCCCAGCATGATTTCGTGCGCGGCCACACGGCCCGCGCCATCCTTGGTCTTGCACAGCGTTTGCGAGACCACGGCCTGCAGCGATTCGGAGAGCATCGCGCGCACCATCTCCTTTTCTTCGGAAGGGAACACGTCGATGATCCGGTCGATGGTCTTGGCCGCGCTCGAGGTGTGCAGCGTGCCGAACACCAGGTGGCCCGTTTCGGCGGCCGTCATCGCCAGGCGGATAGTTTCCAGGTCGCGCATCTCGCCCACGAGGATGGCGTCCGGGTCTTCGCGCAGCGCAGACTTGAGCGCGGCCGCGAACGATAGCGTCATCGGGCCCACTTCGCGCTGGTTGATCAGGCATTTCTTGGGCTCGTGCACGAACTCGATCGGGTCTTCCACCGTGAGGATGTGGCCGTACTCGGTCTCGTTGAGGTAATTCACCATCGCCGCCAGCGTGGTTGACTTGCCCGACCCCGTGGGGCCGGTCACCAGCACCAGTCCACGCGGCTTCAAGGCCAAGTCGGCAAAGATTTTCGGCGCGTTGAGCTGCTCCAGCGACAATATCTTGCTCGGAATCGTGCGGAACACGGCGGCCGCGCCGCGGTTCTGGTTGTAGGCGTTGACGCGAAAACGCGCCAGGCCTTCGATCTCAAACGAGAAGTCGATCTCCAGAAACTCCTCATACGTCTTGCGCTGGGAATCGCTCATGACGTCGGACACCATGGCGAGCACGGTCTTGTGATCGAAGGGCTCGACGTTGATGCGCCGCACGTCGCCGTGGACCCGGATCATGGGCGGCAGTCCCGCAGAAAGGTGCAGGTCGGATGCCTTGTTCTTGACGCTGAAAGCGAGCAGTTGGCTAATGTCCACGGTATCCCTCTTCATTCTCCTGGGCCAATGTCCTGCCCCGCAAATAACAGCCGTTTCATCTTGTGCTGCTATTTTCGGGGCAAAACACCGAGCTTTGGTTGCCCATCTTCTTTGCTAGGCTTGGCAACCATTATGACCACGATTTACGACAAGCTTCAACAGGTTCGCGGCAGACTTTCGCAAGCATGTGCAGCCGCCGGGCGCGACCCGGCCAGCGTTGCCCTGCTGGCCGTCTCCAAAACCTTCGGCGCCGACGCGCTGGCGCAGGCCGTGGCCGCCGGCCAGCGGGCCTTTGGCGAAAACTACATCCAGGAGGGCGTGGCCAAGATCGCCGCCCTGCGCGCGGCCCTGCCCGGTGCGGCGCTGCAATGGCACTGCATCGGCCCGATCCAGGGCAACAAGACGCGGCCCGTGGCCGAGCATTTCGACTGGGTGCACACCGTGGACCGGCTCCGGATTGCCGAGCGTCTGTCGGCCCAGCGCCCCGCGCATTTGCCGCCGCTTCAGGTCTGCATTCAGGTGAACGTGGACGGGGATCCGAACAAGTCGGGCGTGGCGCCGGCGGACGCGCCGGATTTGGTGCGCGCCGTTGCGCAACTGCCATGCCTGCGCGTGCGCGGGCTCATGAGCATTCCCGACCACACGCCTGATTTTGAAGCGCAGCGCGCCGTGCACCTGCGCGCCAAGCAATTGTTTGACCAGATACGCGGGCACGCGGAGCCGGGGCTCGAAGACTTCGACACCCTCTCCCTGGGAATGACCGCCGATCTGGAGGCCGCGGTCCAGGCCGGCAGCACGCTGGTGCGCGTGGGCACGGGAATCTTCGGCGGCCGGGATACCGCCCCCTGAGCCGCTGCGCGGCCCGCGGCGCTCATCGGCACCCGAGCGCCGGCGCGTGGAGCAGGTCCACCCAGAGCGCCCAGGCTGCCACCGCGCACAGCAGCGCCCCCGCCACCCGGCTTCCCCACTCGGTCCGGGCCGCATCGAGGCGGTTTCTGAGCCGGCCCCAGATCCATGGGCCGGCCACCAGCCACAGGCCGCTGCCGACGCCAAACAAGGCCATGCTGAGCGCCCCTTGCAGCAGCGTGCCGCTCAGTGCCGCGACCAACAGGGCCGAATACAGCAGCCCGCACGGCAGCAGGGCCCACAGAACGCCGGCCACGAGCACACCGCCCGGCGCCCTCACCAGGGGCTGCACCCGCGCCCACACGGCCCGCCCCGCCTGCTCCACCCACGCGGGCTGGCGCGACTGCAGCAGCAGCAACAGCCCCCAGGCCATGACGGCGACATGCACCAGGGTCCACGCCGGGCGCAGGGCCGCGGATTGGCGGGTAAGCCAGGCCAGACTGTCCATGGCCAGCGCCGCCAGGGCGCCTGCGGCCGCGTAGCCCGCGAGCCGGCCGGCGTGGAACGCCACGCTGCGCCAGGCCGCGTGCCCCCGGGCGACGGGGACCCCAGGCAGCGGCGCGGGCACGCGCGCACCGCCGGTCAGCGCCGCGCAGGGCGCCGAGCACATGGC
>NZ_AFAL01000733.1 GCF_000193225.1 Verminephrobacter aporrectodeae subsp. tuberculatae At4
ATCACCGCACCCGGCGCCGCAGCGCAGATGCCGCTGTCCATCGTGGGTCAGGCGCCGGATGGGACGCACGACGGCTTCTGGTTCTGAGGTCCGCCCTCCCCCGAGTCGGATCCGATCTCTGCAGCCATGGCTTGCCTCTTGCGCAGCGCCAAGGCTTCCTGCGGGTTGTCGAAATCACCGATGCCCGCGGGTTCCCGACGATCGATTGCCGGCCACCGAAGACTTCACGCAGTGCTCGTGGACGTACAGCAGGCCGTCAGGCGTTTTCGACTCTTGGGATGTCATCCTCGATCCCTTACCATTGCGATGAGTTTCGATAAGAAAGGGTGCCTATGCGACCGTCCGTTGTGCTCGACATAAAGCGAAGTGCAGTGCGCGAAGCGGTGAGCCGTTTTCGCACGGCGAACCCGCGCGTCTTCGGTTCGGTGCTGCATGGGACCGACCGGGACGGGAGCGACCTCGATCTGCTGGTCGATGCGCTACCCGGTGCGACGTTATTGGACTTGGGTGATTTGGAAGACGAACTGAAATTGCTGCTCGGCGTTGATGTCGATTTGCTGACACCCGGCGATCTGCCGCCGAAGTTCCGGGCCAAGATACTCGCGGAGGCACAACCGCTATGAGCGGGAACCGATTACCCGATTACCTCGATCACATACAGCAGGCCGCAGCCAATGCGCGCAGCTTCGTGGAAGGGTTGGCCAAAGACGACTTTCTGGCCGACAAGCGCACCCAGCAGGCCGTCATCATGAGCCTCATCATCATCGGCGAGGCCGCCACGAAGGTGATGGATGGCTACGCCGAGTTCATTCAGACGCACGCCGAAGTGCCATGGCGCAGCATGCGAAACATGCGCAATCGCATGGCCCACGGCTATTTCGACGTCGATCTTGATGTGGTGTGGAAAACAGCACAAGAATGGCTACCGGCGTTGCTCAAACAACTGCCTGCCGTGTGCCAGGATGCCGACGATGAAGGCCGTAACGACGAAGGAATGGAACCATGACCAACGACAGCCAGCGCCTCGCCGGAATCCTTGGGCGCCCTATCTACCCCTGCTGGAAAACCAAGGTAATAGCTAGCGTCTGGTCGATGGGCAAAGATGGCCGCTCTGAGCTGATCGTCGAGCGCTCCCCACGCCGGGAGCTTGTACCGCGGCCATTGCTGAAATTGAAAAATTCACACGCTCTCAGCCGTGCCGCGGGTCAGCAGCAACCCGTTGGTGCTCAGCTACACCGAAGCCAATAGCCTGTACGGGGCAGCGCTGGACGGCGTGATCACCGCACCCGGCGCCGCAGCGCAGATGCCGCTGTCCCTCATGGGGCAGGCGCCGGACGCGGCGGGCGGCCTCTGGTTCTGACGGTGCCCCGCTGGCGGGGCCTGGACAGCGGCGGCACACGCCTGTCCGCCCCGGCGAACGGCTTGAACCCGAAGGGGCTCCCGGGTTGGCGCCGCATTCGCCTGCATGCTGTGGGGACATGGTCGCCTGCGCGAGTCGGCCGCGTTCCGGCATGCAGACCCGCCCCCCGGACGCCAAACGATCCCGATCGAGCCAGCGGCAAGCCATCCTCCGCGCCCCCCGCCCGCGACTGGCTCCCCGACCCGCCCACGGCGTCGGGCCGCGCGCGCCCGACCCACAGGAAGACCGGCGCGGTCCCGCTTGCGCAGCGCCCGATCCCGCGCAATGCCAGGGCTTCCACCCGGGTGTTGCGATCATCCCTGTCCGCCTGTCCGAGAACCATGCCCGCCTGTCCAACAGTCCGATGGACGGGCGCGCAAGTTACCGTTTTCATCCATGAAATTTCAATCCGTCACGTACAATTCGCGACATGTCGGGCCCTTCCTCCTCCCCATGCAGCGCCTCCCCAAACAGGGGCAGGACCATGGCGCGGCCTGCACGCTGCGCATCCCCGCACGCTGCAAGAACCGCTGCTCAGGCAGCACGGCGGGCTGCTGATTTCGCCCCCGCTGGCGCCAAAACGCGGGTATCGGAAAGGAACATCGGACGCAAGCTGCCTCCGGCCACCCAAAGGAGTCCCGCACGCCCGCACCGCCTCGCGATGACCCCCCTGCCGGATCGGCAAGGGTTCAGAACATTCAAGAAACCGTTCACGACCCTCCCCGGGGACTGCGCATGCCACCCATGGTTCAGGCTGCGTTGTCGGTCCCCGCACAGAGGCGATGGCCTCCTGGCGCACGCCGCCGCCAGAGGCGCGCAACACACCCCTTCAAACAAGACCACGAACAGGCGCTGACCCCCGGAATCGCCCCGGGCGCACCCCCTGTCCCCAGGGCCATGCCCCCAAACCCCGTCCACCCCCCATCCACTCCCAAAGCACCATGAACACCGATTCGCACACCACCCCCAGCCCCCGCTCGGGCGAGACCACGAACACC
>NZ_AFAL01000732.1 GCF_000193225.1 Verminephrobacter aporrectodeae subsp. tuberculatae At4
CGACGACCCGCTGGCAACCAAGCTGGCCCTGGCAGAGGAATTCCACGCCATTGGCGACGCCGACGGCGCGCGCGCGCTGATCGACGAGGTGATCGCCGAGTCCAGCGGCGAGGTCAAGGCCCAGGCCCAGCGCTTGCTGACCAAACTGATGAGCTGATGCAGCGCACGGCGTTGCGCCACCCCCGAGTCAGCCCATGACCATGAGAATGGCCCTGGGCCTGAGCTACAACGGCCAGGGCTACAGCGGCTGGCAGAGCCAACCCTCGGGGAATACCGTTCAGGACCGGCTCGAAGCCGCTCTGCATCGCTTTGCCACGCAGCCCGTCGGCACCCTGTGCGCGGGCCGCACCGACGCGGGGGTGCACGCGCTGATGCAGGTCGTGCACTTCGACACGCCGCTCGAGCGCCCCGCCGTGTCCTGGGTGCGCGGCACGAACCGCTTTCTCCCGCCGGACATCGCCGTCCAATGGGCGCAGCCCGTTGCCGACGGTTTTCACGCGCGCGCCAGCGCCGTGGCCCGGCGCTACGCCTACGTGCTGCTGCAATCGCCCGTGCGGCCCAGCGTTGACGCCGCCCGCGTGGGCTGGGTGTTCCAGGCGCTGGACCATGCGGCGATGCGGCAGGCAGCCGAGCAGTTGCTCGGCGAACATGACTTCAGCTCCTTCCGGGCGGCGGCCTGCCAGGCCCCCTCCCCCGTGAAAACGCTGCGGCGCATCGACATCGTGCGCCGCGGCCCGGGCGATGCGCACGGCCCCTGCTACTGGCGCTTCGAGTTTGAGGCCGACGCTTTCCTGCACCACATGGTGCGCAACATCATGGGCTGCCTGATCGCCGTCGGCCAGGGCCGGCAGCCTCCCGCGTGGATGCAGCAGGTGCTGCGTGCCAAATCGCGCGCCGCTGCGGCGCCCACGTTCGCCCCCGACGGACTGTACTTTCTGGGTCCGCTCTACGACGCCGCCTGGGGCCTGCCCCGGCGCACGGCTGCGTATGATTGGCTGCCATGAAGGACCCGGCAACGCCCCCCGCAGCACGCACCCGCATCAAGATCTGCGGCCTGACACGCGAAGACGACGTGGACGCCACCGTCGCGGCCGGCGCCGACGCCGTCGGCTTCGTGCTCTACGCCCCCAGCGCGCGCGCCGTCGCACCCGCCCGGGCCGCCGCGCTGGCCAGGCGCCTGCCGCCCTTCGTGACCCCGGTGCTGCTCTTCGTGAACGAATCGGTGGAAAACGTGCTCGCAGCCAGTGCCCTGGTTCCCGGCGCGAGCGTCCAGTTTCATGGCGATGAATCCGCGCAGGACTGCTGGGCGGCCACGGGCTGCGGAGCCCGGTCCTACCTGCGCGCGGCGCGCATTCCGCTGGGCGACGCTGCGGCGCGCTTCGACCTCGTAGAATACGCGCTCAATCATTCCCGAGCCCAGGCCATCGTGCTCGACGCGCATGTCGACGGTTATGGCGGTGGCGGCAAGGCATTCAATTGGTCACTCCTTCCACCAAGCGTCGACGCTCACCTCGTTTTGTCTGGTGGACTCACACCTGTAAACGTGACCGATGGCATTTTGCAAGTTCGCCCGCGTTGCAAGACGCTGGCGGTTGACGTCAGTTCCGGCGTCGAGGCCGATGGCCCCGATGGCAAGCCCCGAAGGGGCACCAAGGACGCCGAAAAAATTCAACGCTTCGTCGCCGCCGTGCGCGCGGCCGATGCACAACTTGCAAAGAACCCCCATGCCTTCCTATCAGCAACCTGACTCCTCGGGTCACTTCGGCCCCTACGGCGGCAGCTTCATCAGCGAGACCCTGACCCACGCCGTCGAAGAACTGCGCGCAGCCTACCTGCACTACCAGGACGACCCCGAGTTCCTGGCCGAATTCAACGCCGAGCTCAAGCACTTCGTCGGCCGCCCCTCGCCGGTCTACCACGCGGCGCGCAGCAGCCGCGAGCTGGGCGGCGCGCAGATCTACCTCAAACGCGAAGACCTGAACCACACCGGCGCGCACAAGATCAACAACGTGATCGGCCAGGCCCTGCTCGCCCGGCGCATGCGCAAGCCGCGCGTGATTGCCGAAACCGGCGCCGGCCAGCACGGCGTGGCCACGGCGACCATCTGCGCGCGCTACGGCCTCGAATGCGTGGTCTACATGGGCGTGCAGGACATGCGGCGCCAAAGTCCGAACGTCTACCGCATGCATCTGCTGGGCGCCCGCGTGGTGCCGGTGGAGTCGGGCAGCCAGACGCTCAAGGACGCCCTCAACGAGGCCCTGCGCGACTGGGTGACGCACGTGGACGACACCTTCTACATCATCGGCACGGTCGCGGGCCCGCACCCCTACCCCACGATGGTGCGCGACTTCCAGAGCGTCATCGGCAAGGAATGCATCGCGCAGATGCCCGCCATGCTCGCCGACCACAAGCTGCCGGGCGCGCAGCCCGACGCCGTGATCGCCTGCGTGGGCGGCGGCAGCAACGCCATGGGAATCTTTCACCCCTACATCCCGTTTGCCAAGACGCGCCTGATCGGCGTGGAGGCCGCGGGCCAGGGGCTGGAGTCCGGCCGGCACGCGGCGTCGCTGCAAAAGGGCAGCGCCGGCGTGCTGCACGGCAACCGCACCTTCGTGCTGCAGGACGACAACGGCCAGATCACCGAGACGCACAGCATCAGCGCCGGCCTGGACTACCCCGGCGTAGGCCCCGAGCACGCCTGGCTGCAGGAGATCGGCCGCGCCGAATACGTGGGTGTCACCGACCAGGAAGCGCTGGCCGCCTTCCACTACCTGTGCCGCACCGAGGGCATCATCCCGGCGCTCGAATCGAGCCACGCCGTGGCGCATGCGCTGCAGTTGGCCCGGAGCATGCGCCCGGACCAGTCGATTCTGGTCAACCTCTCGGGCCGGGGCGACAAGGACATCGGCACCGTCGCCGACCTCAGCGGCGCCAGTTTCTACTGCCGCCCGAGTTGCCAGGGGCAGTCCGTCAAGGGCGGCGCGCAGCCCGCCGGAGGGGACAAGCCATGAGCCGCATCGAATCCACCCTCGGCGCGCTCCGGGCTCAGGGCCGCAAGGCGCTGATTCCCTACGTCACCGCCGGCTTTCCGTTCGCCGACATCACGCCCGCGCTGATGCACGGCATGGTCGATGCGGGCGCGGACATCATCGAACTGGGTGTCCCGTTCTCCGACCCCATGGCCGACGGCCCGGTCATCCAGAGGGCCGGGGAAAGAGCCCTGCGCCTGGGCGTGGGCATGCTGCAGGTGCTCGGGCAGGTACGGGAATTCCGCCAGCGCAACCGCAGCACGCCCGTGGTGCTGATGGGCTACGCCAACCCGATCGAGCGCTACGAACAAATCCACGGCCAGGGAGCGCAAGGGGCCGGAGCGTTCGTGCGCGACGCCGCGGCCGCGGGCGTGGACGGCGTGCTCGTCGTCGACTACCCGCCCGAGGAATGCCAGTCCCTTGCCGCCGCCCTGCGCGCGCACGGCATGGACCTGATCTTCCTGCTCGCGCCCACCAGCACCGACGCGCGCATGGCGCAGCTGGCGCGCGTGGCCAGTGGCTACCTGTACTACGTCGCGCTCAAGGGCGTGACGGGTTCGGGCGCGCTCGACACCCGCGCCGTGGAGCAGATGCTGCCGCGCATCCGCCGGCACGTGCAGATCCCCGTGGGCGTGGGCTTTGGCATCCGCGACGCGGCCAGCGCGCAGGCGATTGGCAAGGTAGCCGACGCCGTGGTCATCGGCAGCCGCATCATCGAGCTGATCGAAGACCAGGAGCACTCCCGGGTGGTGCCGATCGCGCAGGACTTCCTGCGCGGAATCCGCAAGGCGCTCGACGCATAATCCAGCCCGGCTTGCCCTGCCCCCCACACAGGGGGGTGCGGGGCAAACCAGGCCACTGAGGAGAAAAACACCATGTCCTGGCTCGAAAAACTTCTGCCCGCAAAAATCCAGCACACCGACCCCACCGAGCGCCGCCAGGTTCCCGAGGGCCTGTGGATCAAATGCCCGAGTTGCGAGACGGTGCTCTACAAGGCGGACCTGGAACACAACCAGAACGTCTGCCCCCACTGCAGCCACCACAACCGCATCGGCGCGCGCGTGCGGCTCAACGCCTTCCTCGACGCCGAAGGCCGCTACGAAATCGGCCAGGAAGTCCTGCCCGTCGACGCGCTGAAGTTCCGGGACAGCCGCAAATACCCCGAGCGGCTGAAAGAGGCCCTCGAGAACACCGGCGAGACCGACGCGCTCATCGTCATGGGCGGCGCCGTGAAGAGCATCAACCTGGTCGCCGCCTGCTTTGAATTCGACTTCATGGGCGGCTCCATGGGCTCCGTGGTCGGCGAGCGCTTCGTGCGCGGCGTGGAAACCGCGATCGAGCAGAAGGTGCCCTTCCTCTGCTTTACCGCCACCGGCGGCGCGCGCATGCAGGAGGGCCTGCTGTCGCTCATGCAAATGGCCAAGACCAACGCGGCGCTCACGCGTCTGGCGAAGAAGGGCCTGCCCTACATCAGCGTGCTCACCGACCCGACCATGGGCGGCGTGAGCGCGGGCTTTGCGTTCATGGGCGACATCGTGATCGCCGAACCCCGGGCCCTGATCGGCTTTGCCGGCCCGCGCGTGATCGAATCGACCGTGCGCGTCACCCTGCCCGAGGGCTTTCAGCGCGCGGAATTCCTGCAGACCAAGGGCGCCGTGGACCTGATCTGCGACCGCCGCGAACTGCGCAACACCGTCGCCGAAAGCCTGTCCATGCTGCAGCGCCTGCCGGCCGACGCGGTGCTGTAGAGCCCCCCCCGATCGGGGGTGGCCGCGGCCTCAGCGCATTGCGCTGACCTGCAGATGCCCGAGGACGATCATCGCCACCTGGAGCACGACCACCGCGATCAGCGGAGAGAGATCGATGCCGCCCACGCGCGGAAGAATCCGGCGCAGCGGGCGCAGCACCGGATCGCACAACCGGCCAATCAGCTCCGCCAGGGGCGATCGCCCCTGCACCTGCACCCACGACATGACGACGTGGACGATGAGCAGGCCGATCAACCCGGATGCGGCCACGCGCATCAGGCCGCACAGCACGAGCCATGGCAGCCAGGCCCACGCAAAGCCCATCCCCAGCAGCATGAGCAAGAAATACTGCGCCAGCTGAACCAGCACGGCGGCGAGCAGGCTGGACGCGTCCCGACGGCCCACCAGCGGCAGCACCCGGCGCAGCGGCAGGACCAGCCAATCCGTCAGGGCAAAAACAAAGCCCCCGACCGGGTTGAAGAACGAGACCTTCTGCCACTGCATGTACAGACGCAAGAGACAGGCCCCCGCGAGCAGGCCACCGACGACGTCGAGCAGAAAAGATGCAATCTGGTAGAGCATGGATGAGCGCAAAACGAGGCTGCCCCGCAGCGAAAACTAAACAGCGTCGTGGGATGATACCGGGCCCAGGCCCCACCCCCTCCATGACGCAAATCCTCACCCTGTCGTCCCTGCCTCTTTTTCCGCTGGAGTGCGTGCTGTTCCCGGACGGCCGACTCGCGCTGCGCGTGTTCGAGTTGCGCTACCTCGACATGGTGCGCAAATGCCATCGGGCAGGCGCGCCGTTCGGCGTGGTCGCGCTCACCGAGGGCCGGGAAGTGCGCTCGGCCGGGGCCCCCGAGGAGCGCTTCCACGACGTCGGAAGCCTGGCGCTGATCGAGCAGATCGACAACCCGCAGCCCGGGCTGATCACCCTGCTATGCCGTGGCGCCCAGCGCTTTCGCATCACCCGGCGCGAGCAACTGCCCCGGGGCCTGTGGATTGCCGACGTCGAGCACATCGACCCGGACCGGACGCTGCCCGTTCCCGAAGACCTGAGCCGGGTCGCCACCACCCTGGCCCTGGCGCTGCGCGCATTGGCGCAACGCGACCCGGAGCGCCCCGCCGCGATCCACCCCACTGCGGCCCAGCTCGACGACTGCGGCTGGGTGGCGAACCGCTGGTGCGAGCTGCTGCCGGTGCCGCTGGCGCTCAGGCAAAGGCTGATGGCGCTGGA
>NZ_AFAL01000731.1 GCF_000193225.1 Verminephrobacter aporrectodeae subsp. tuberculatae At4
CACCTCGCGGCCCTGCAGCACGAACCCCTGCAGGCCCTGGTCAGCGGCGCGGACGGCCTGCACGACATCCGCGCCATCGTGGCCCAGGCCCCCGGGCATCTCGCAGCCGGAGGCTGGCTGCTGCTCGAGCACGGCTACGACCAGGCCGCCGCCGTGCGCGCCCTGCTCACGGCCCGGGGCTTTTCCCTGGTGCAAAGCCGCAACGACCTCGCCGGCATCGCCCGCTGCACCGGCGGGCAGTGGCCTGCGGGCCAGACAGTGAAATAATCCACCGCACCCGTCCCGGGCAGCGCGGCTGCCCCGGCCGCCCAGACCCCATTCCAGGAGAATTCCCCATGAACGACACCCAGCAACGCATAGACAGCCTCGTGAAATCCAGCGAAATCCTGCTGTTCATGAAGGGCAACGCCAGCTTCCCCCTGTGCGGCTTTTCGGGCCGCGCCATCCAGATCCTCAAGGCCTGCGGCGTGGACCCCAAGGGCCTGACCACGGTGAACGTGCTCGAAGACGACGCGATCCGCCAGGGCATCAAGGAATACAGCCACTGGCCCACCATTCCGCAGCTCTACGTGAAGGGGGAGTTCATCGGGGGGTCGGACATCATGCTGGAGATGTACGAGTCCGGGGAACTCCGGCAGGTGCTGAGCGCCCAGGCCCAGGGGGAGTGAGCCGGCGGACGCGCGGTGGTTCGGCGACCTGCTCATCGGCGCCGGCCCGGCGCGCATCACGAAAAAAATGGAACAAGCCTCGATCCTGACCTACCTGGCCGTGGTGGCCATGATGGTCCTCACGCCCGGGCCGAACCTCGCGGTCATTCTTCAGTCGGTCGCGGCGCGGGGTTGGCGGGGTGGTTTCGGCAACCTCTTCGGCATCGCGGCAGCGTTCTACTTCCACGCCCTGTGCTCGGTCATCGGCCTGACGCTGGTGCTCAGGCAGGCACCCGCGCTATTCACCGCCGTGAAAGCGCTCGGTGCCGCCTACCTGATCTACCTGGGCGCGATGAACCTGCGCATGGCATGGCGCGCGGCGGGCAGGGAGAGTGCGGCGGCACCCACCGCGGCAGCGACGCACTCCACCAAGGGAGCCTTGTTCGAGGGCTTCATGACGAATGCCCTCAACCCCAAGGTCGGGCTGTTCTATCTCGCCATCTTTCCCCAGTACATCGATCCGAACGAGTCGGTATACGCGAAGTCCCTGCTGCTGGTGACGATTCACGCCTCCTTCGCGTTCGGCTGGTATGCGCTGCTCATCGTCGGCTTCGATCGCTACCGCAGGCGCATGGGCACGAGCAGATCCATGGTCGTCGCGGCACGCCTGGTGATCGCCACCGTGCTGATCGGCCTGGGACTGAAAGTCTTGATCACCTGAGGCAGGCGGCCCGCGCAGGCCCTGTCGGGCGGAATCTGAAAACCGCAGTTCTCAGTGCAGGCTGAGCAGCACCGGCGCGTGGTCGCTGGGCTGCGGGTTCTTGCGCGGGGCGCGGTCCACCACGCAGGCGCTCACGCTGCTGCGCAGCGCATCGCTCACCAGGATATGGTCGATGCGCAAGCCCCGGTTCTTCTGGAAACCCAGCATGCGGTAGTCCCACCACGAGTAGCTGTTCTCGGGCTGCTCGAACATGCGGAAGGCGTCCGTCAGCCCCAGCGCCAGCAGGGCCTGGAAATGCGCGCGCTCTTCGCTGGTGTGGTGAATGGTCTCGCGCAGGCCCTCGGGGTCGAAGGAGTCGCGGTCCTGCGGCGCCACGTTGAAGTCGCCCGCGAGCACCAGCCGCGGGTGCGCCGCCAGTTCGGCGCGCACCATGTCCTGCAGCGCCTGCAACCAGCGCAGCTTGTAGGCAAATTTTTCCGAGCCAGGCGCCTGCCCGTTGACGAAGTAAGCATTCAGCAGGCGCAGCGGCCCCGTGGGCAGGTCCAGCGTGGCCGTGATGGTGCGCGCCTGCTCGTCGCCAAAGGCCGGGATGTTGCGCACCACCTCGCGCAACGGGTGGCGGCTCAGGATCGCGACGCCGTTGTAGGTCCTTTGCCCGAACGCGGCCGCCTCGTAGCCCGCCTCCTTCAGCGCGGCGTGCGGAAACTTGTCGTCGCTGAGCTTGAGCTCCTGCAGGCACAGCGCGTCCACCGGGTGCGCGGCCAACCAAGCCAGCACCTGGGGCAGGCGCACCGTCAGGGAGTTCACGTTCCAGGTGGCAATCTTCATGGTTCAAGCGTTTTCTTTTTGATTTCAGGTACTTGCTGCGTGGATGTGCCAGCACCATGGTGTTGGCGGGGGCCTTGTTCCGCGCAATCATAGTGTGGGTGCTGTCGGCCGTGATGCCGCAGGAACGCTTGTCGATCTGCGCCAGATCAAGCGGGCTTTCCTTGACCGGGCGGTAGATGGTCGAACGGGACACCCCCGGCTTGGCCTCGGCCACGTTGATGCAATACAGAAGCGCGCCGTCGGTTGGCGTGGCGCCATGCATGCTGGAGTCGCGCGCTGCCGATGCCGTCCACGCCACGGCTGCATCCGCTCGATCTGGCCATGCTCCGCATCGTCAGGAGCGCGGCGAGCGCTAATGCATCGCGCTTCGATTGCGCTTGACAAAGCGTAGTCGTTCGGTTACAAATTGGTCGTGTTTACGCTCAAACCGCTGCCCGAATTTGCCCAATGGCTGAACGGCCTGGCTGACGCGCAGGTCCACGGTGTGATCGTGGCGCGGCTTAGGCGGTTGGAGCGTGGCCTGCCGGGCGATGTGCAGCCGGTTGGCGATGGCGTGTCGGAACTGCGCATACACATCGGCGCAGGCTGGCGGGTGTACTTCACGCAGCGCGGCGAGCAGCTTATCGTGCTGCTGGCCGGTGGTTCCAAGGGCTCGCAAAAGGCCGATATCAAGCGTGCCAAGGAACTGGCCGCGATGCTGAAGAAATTACAGGAGAAACGGCAATGAGCAAGAAGCAGCGCATCATCGACGTGGACAAACTGCCCGTGTTCGACGCCAGTGAATATCTGCACAGCGAGGAAGCCATGGCGGCATACCTGACCGACATTCTTGAAGCAAACGATACCGGCCTGCTGGCCGCCGCGCTCGGCGATATCGCCCGCGCTCGCGGCATGACGGAAATCGCCAAGGCCGCAGGCATCACGCGAGAAGCTCTGTACAGGGCTTTGCGGCATGAAAGCGAGCCGCGGTTCGAGACCATCAACCGTGTTTGCACCGCGCTCGGCGTGCGGCTGGTTGCCCAACCTCTTGCCGTAGCAGCCTGACCGGACACGCCGGGCGCTGACGGACCCAGCCTGTGCAAGCACAACCCGAGCCCCCTCGATAGGGGCGGCGCGGGTGCGGGATCGTCCACCACCGCTTGCGTCCCGCAAGTATTCCTGCGCGCCGGGGCCAGCGCCCTCGCAAAAATCCCTGCTCACCGCGCTACGCCTGCATGCGCCCCGGCTTCTGAAGCTCAGCGCCACGACAGGTTGGAGCGTCGCTTGGCCATGCCAGGGACCGCCCCCACAGTCCGCCACGCGCCGGGCCGATAAGGGCCAGCCGCCCGCCCGCCGGTGGCCTGTCGCGCCAAGGCGACGCTCGGAGTCTTCCGAGGAGCGATACGCCCCGCGTTTTCACACCAACTCATGGTCCCCGGTGTCCCGGGCCTGGCACCTGCTCAATGACTAGGCGGTGAGAGCAAGCAAAAACCTTGGCAAGTTGACTATTTTGTACAGGGTGACAGGGAAAAATATGCTACATCCTATTTGTATCTACAACTGTATGAGTTGAAAGCAGATGTCTGACAAACAGCTTGACGTACCGGTGGCTCCCCTTGCAATCGGCGAATCGCTTGGCTGACCCGGCACGCCGCATCCGCTGCGGCGCAGCCCCCGTGTCGGGAAGTCGTCCGACGCGGCCGACCGCCCCTGACGGGTCGAACGACACCAATCCCCAGGCATCGCTGCGCGCACTGGGTCATGGGGCAACGGCACGCCGCGGGCGCCCCATCCCTGGCTGGCATGCGGCGCCAAAGCGGAATCCAGAGGTCCTTACCGAACAAACAAAAGCACCATGAACAACGACACCCATACCAGTCCGGTGAGCCGCGACACCCAGGCAGATACCACGCCGCCCCAGTTGCTGCGCATCAGGAACGGCCTCTTGATCATGCACCCCGCTGCGGCGATCGGCGAGGTTTTCGATGTCGAACTCCAGTTCAGCGAACCGGTGACCGGCCTCACCGTAGCGCACCTGACCGTGCCCAATGGCACGCTCAGCGATTTGCGTTCCCGTGGTGGCGGCCAGATCTGGAACGCCCGACTGACCCCGACGGCCAACATCGTCGCTGAGACGAACGCCATCAGCGTGGTCAATCTCGACGGCGTACGAGACGCTGCCGGGAACAACGCCACGCTCGCCAGAGATTTCAGCAGCGAAAACTACATCATCGACACCGAGAGGCCGGTGCTGAACGGCGCCACGGTGAATAGAAACCGGTTGGTGCTCAGCTATACCGAAGCCAGCTCGTTCGGTTTGGAAACAAACCAAAAGGCGACCCCCGACGCATTCACGGTGCTCGTTGGGAATACCGCCAACGCGGTCATCATCGTCACCGTGAACGCCGTGGCCAAGACCGTCACGCTGACGCTGGCCCGCCCGGTGGGGCATGGCGATACGGTAACCGTCTCCTATGCCGACCCCACGACCGGCGACGACAGCAGAGCCACGCAGGACGCTGTCGGCAACGACGCGGCCAGTTTCACGGCCCAGCCGGTGCGAAACGACACACCAGCCGGCACGGGGCCCATGCTGAGCAGCGCCGCGGTCAACGGCAACCAGTTGGTGCTCAACTACACCGCAGCCAACCCGCTGGACGCGGCCCACACAGCGGTCGGCGCAAATTTTGAGGTGAACGTCGATGGCGCCGCCAACGCCGTCACCGCCGTCACCGTGGACGCCGTGGCCAAGACCGTCACGCTGACGCTGACCCGTGCCGTGGAATATGGCGCGACGGTCAGCGTCTCCTACACCGACCCCTCGGCGAATGACGACGCCAACGCCACGCAGGACCAGCAGGGCAACGATGCGGGGAGTTTCTCGGCCTGGTCGGTGAGCAACAACATGGCACCAGACGCCACGGCGCCCCGATTGCTCAGCATTGAGATCGACAATACCGTGCTGAAAATCGGCAGCCGGCCTGTCATTACCTTCACCTTCAGCGAAGCGGTGGACGGCTTCTCCTTGCGCAACCTGATCGTGCCCAATGGCTACATCACCAGCCTGATGCGGATTCCCGATGACTCCCGGATCTGGATAGGCCGCCTGCGCCCGTCAAGCGGCGTCACCGCTGACGGCAACACCATCATCGTACGCAACCTCATCGGTGTGAGGAATGAGGCAGGACAAACCGCTGCACTCGCCAACGACTTCACCAACCCCAGTTACATAGTCGACTCCGTGCGACCCGTGTTCGAGCGCGCCACGGTCAGCGGTGAGCAGTTGGTGCTCTACTACACCGAAGCAAGCACGCTGGACGCGACGAACAAGGCGCCACCCGGTGCCTTCTCGGTGCTCATCGGGAACGCTGCGACGCTCGTCACCACCGTGACCGTGAACGCCGTGGCCAAGACCGTCACGCTGACACTGTCCAGAGCCGTGGCACACGGTGATGTGGTAACTGTCGCCTACACCGACCCCACGACACCTGTCTCCAACAATCCCGCAACCGGCGACGACATCAACGCCACGCAGGACGCCGTGGGCAACGACGCGGCCAGTTTCACGGCACGGCCCGTGGAAAACGAAACACCAGACACCGCGGTACCCGTGCTCGCGAGCGCCACGGTCAACGGCAACCAATTGGTACTGAGCTACACCGACACGTCGACGCTGGACGCGGGGAACAAAGCGGACCCGAATGCCTTCACGGTGCGCGTCAATGGCAACGCCAACGCCGTCACCGCCGTCACCGTGGACGCAACGGCCAAGACCGTCACCTTGACGTTGGCCACGGCTGCGGTGTATGGCGATGTGGTCGCCGTCACCTACACCGACCCCACGGCGAACAACGACGCCAACGCCACGCAGGACGCTGCGGGCAACGACGCGGTCAGTTTCACGGCACGGCCAGTGGAAAACAGGACCACAGACATCGCGGCGCCTGTGTTCGCGAGCGCCACGGTCCACGGCGACCAGTTGGTGCTGAGCTACACCGATACGTCCCCGTTGGACGAGCGCAACAAAGCGGACCCGAATGCCTTCACGGTGCGCGTCAATGGCAGCGCCAACATCGTCACCACCGTCACCGTGGACGCAACGGCCAAGACCGTCCTGTTGACGCTGGCCAGAGCCGTGGCGCATGGTGACGTGGTCAGTGTCTCCTACACCGACCCCACGGACGACGACGACGTCAGCGCCACGCAAGACATTGCGGGCAACGACGTGGGCAGCTTGACGCCCCACGGCGTGACAAACGAGACACCAGACACCATGGCGCCCGTGCTCGAGAGCGCCACGGTCAACGGAACCCGGTTGGTGCTGCGCTACACCGACACGTCCCCGCTGGATGCGTACAACATAGCGGCTCCGAATGCCTTCACAGTGCGCGCCAATGGCAGCGCCAACGCCGTCACCACCGTCACCGTGGACGCGGTGGCCAAGACCGTCACGTTGACGCTGACCAGAGCCGTGGCGCATGGCGACAGGGTCAGTGTCACCTACACCGACCCCACGGGCAGGAACGACGTCAACGCCACGCAGGACGTTGCGGGCAACGACGCGGCCAGCTTGATGGCCCAGGTCGTGGAAAACGAGACACGAGACACCGTGGCGCCCGTGTTCGAGAGCGCTACGGTCAACGGAATCCAGTTGGTGCTGCGCTACACCGACACGTCCCTGCTGGACGCGCGCAACAAAGCGGCTCCCGATGCCTTCACGGTGCACGTCAATGGCAGCGCCAACGCCGTCACTCCGTCACCGTGGACGCAATGGCCAGGACCGTCAAGCTGACGCTGACCACGGCCGTGGCGTATGGCGATCGTGTCACTGTTGCCTACACCGACCCCACGGCCGGCAACGACGCCAATGCCACGCAGGACATTGTGGGCAACGACGCGACCAGTCTCACGGCACGGACAGTGGGAAACGTGACACGCAATACCACGGCGCCCGTGCTGGAGAGCGCCGAGGTCAACGCAAGCGAGTTGGTGCTGCGCTACACCGATACGTTCCCGCTGGACGCGACCCACAAAGCGGAGCCGAGCGCCTTCATGGTGCGCGTCAATGGCAGCGCCAACGCCGTCACCGCCGTCACCGTGGACGCAATAGCTGGGACCGTCAAGCTGACGCTGACCGCGGCCGTGGTGCATGGCGATAGTGTCACTGTCGCCTATACCGACCCCACGGCCGGCGACGACGTCAACGCCACGCAGGACGCTTCGGGCAACGAAGCGGCCAGTTTCACGGCACGGGACGTGGAGAACGAGACACCAGACACCGACGCGCCCCGGTTGATGAACATCTTGATCGAACGCAACACCCTCAGACGGGGCGAAATGACCACCGTCAAGTTCATCTTCAGCGAAGAAGTGTTCGGCCTCACTGCGGGCAACGTTGCCGTGGAGAACGGCAGGCTGACGAACCTGCGGCGCCAGATCGACAAGCCCATCTGGCTCGCCGACCTGACACCGAATGACGTGGCCACGGCGCATAACAACATCATCCGCGTGAGAAATCTCGTGGGTGTACAGGACCTTGCAGGCAATACGGCCGCGGAACCAACGAGCAGCATCCAGGCCGTCTACAGCATCGATACCACGTTGCCCCAACTGGCCCCGGACGGCATCACGATCATCTACTCCGACACTGCCGACACCACCCTCAGACAGGGGGAGACAGCCACTGTCCGCATCACCTTCACCGAAGCCGTGGAAGGCGTGGAAAACGCCGTGAGTGCGTCCCATGGCACGCTCAGCGCACCGACCCGCAGCACCGACGGCCGGACCTGGACTTTCACCCTGATCCCGGCAGCCAACACCACGGCGCGCGACAATGAAATCACCCTGGAAATGTTCCAGGTGACCGACTTGGCGGGCAACTCGGGCGAGGCCCCCGCAGACGCACCGGGTGCATTGGACGGCATCGTCAGCAGCAGCAACTACAGCGTCGACACCGTGCGGCCCGCGCTCGCGAGCGCCATGGTCAATGGTCGCCAACTGGTGCTGACCTACACCGAAGTGACCACGCTGGACGCGATCAACAAGGCGGCTCCGAATGCCTTCACGGTGCGCACCAACGCCAACGCCAACGCCAACGCCAACGCCAACGCCAACGCCAACGCCAACGCCGTCACCACCGTCACCGTGAACACAGCGGCCAAGACCGTGACGCTGACGCTGAGCAGCGCCGTGGCGCATGGTGATACGGTCAGCGTCTCCTACGCCGACCCCACGACCGGCGACGACACCAGCGCCACGCAGGACGCTGCCGGCAACGACGCGGCCAGCTTCACGAATTCGCCGGTGCGCAACGAGACACCAGACACCACACCGCCCGAACTGGCCGCCACCGGCCACACGATCGACCATACCCTCATCGGTCCCGGCCAGCCAGCGATCACCACCATCCAATTCAGCGAAGCGGTCAAGGGCTTTGGCACGGAAGACGTGATCCTGGAGCCAGGCGGCGGCAGCGTGAGCGAAGTGACCGCCGTGAACCCCGGCGCCGGCGGCCGCAGCGACACCTGGCGGGTCACGATACAGGCCCCGGCGAGAGGCGTTGCTGCGAAGAACGACGACAGCGTCAGGGTGAACCTCCGTGGTGTGATCGATGTCGCGGGCAACGCGGGCGTGAGGACGGCGACCGTCCCCGGCATCCGCTACGACGTCGACAACATACCGCCCACCGCCACCATCACACTCAGCGACTACCGGCTCGCGGCCGGAGAAACAGCAGAGGTCACTGTCCAATTCAGCGAAAGAGTCACCGGCTTTAACCTCTCCCAAATCTTGGCGGACGACGGCAGTCTGAGCAATCTCAGAACCAGTGCCGACGGCCTGACCTGGACTGCCACACTGACCCCGACTGCCACCGGAGAGCAAGGGACCGACTTCCACATCTGGATGGGGACCAACTACGGCGCCGTGTGTGACTTGGTGGGCAACGCACTCTGGCCTTTCGCCAGAAGCGCCGTGTACACCCTGGACCGCGTGACGCCGCAGCTGGCCGCCAGCGGCCACACGATCAGCCACACGGCGCTTGGGCCCGTGCAGCCAACGACCAGCGTCAGGATCAAATTCAGCGAAGTGGTCAAGGAATTTGGCACGGACGACGTGACCCTGGCCACAGGCGGCGGCAGCGTGAGCGCGGTAAGCGCAGTGAACCCCAGCGCAGACGGCAGCAGCGACACCTGGGAGATCACGATAGCCGCAGGCACAGGAACAGCCGCGAGCAACGGCATCACGGTGAACCTTGCAGGGGTGAGCGATATTGCGGGCAACGCAGGCGTTGACACGGTAACCGTGCCGGGCCTGAGCTACAGCATAGATAACACGGTGCCCACGGCAACGATCACGCTCAGCGACAACCGACTGGCAGCAGGAGAAACGGCCGAGGTCACGATCGCGTTTAGCGAGAGAGTCACTGGATTTGAGCTCGAAGACCTCGCAGTGGGCAATGGCACGCTGAGCAATCTCAGGGCCAACGCCGACGGAAGGACCTGGAC
>NZ_AFAL01000730.1 GCF_000193225.1 Verminephrobacter aporrectodeae subsp. tuberculatae At4
TCCGACGAGCACGCCCGCCTTGGCCAACTCGCGCATGGCCGCTTGGGTGACGGAGGTTCCGGTGCCCAGCAGGATGCTGGTGGTGTTCGCAATGGGAATGTTCCAGTACAGGCTGCGTTTGCCGGCGTCGGTCACGTACTCCACCCGCCCGCCATTGACGAGCACGCGGCAGTGTTCCAGATAGTAGAGGTTGGCCCGCTTGGAGTGCAGGATGGTCTTGAGGTCTGATGCGGCGATGGAGTCCATGCGGGGATAGCCTTCCGGAGTGGTGGGTGCTGCGCAGCTATTTTTTACTACGGGGCAACGGCGCAGCCCGCAGGGGATGCGCTGCCTCGAACAGGCTTTGCATGGTGATGGCTGCGGCTTCGATCTGCTGCGGCGTGTACGCCGCAAAGCCCATCACGACGCCGTGCTGCTCGATGGGTGCGATGCAGAACCGGCCGATCGGCGTGAGCGTCACGCCCTGCTGCGCGGCGGCGCGGCACAGCGCGTCGGCGTCGATTTCCCGGGCCCCTGTCAGGGGCTGGCCTTGTATGCCGTGGATCCGGGCGGAAAGATCAGCGAGAAGATTCCGTTAGACTCGATTGTCGGCAGCGTGATCTTCCCCAATTGTGAGAAGCGAGAGCCGGGGGTGTCGCAACACAATTTCGGAAATCGGATCATTCTGGGAGAACCGTCGCGCAGACTGACGAATCGGGTGGAAAAGCTCGTGTCTTTGTTTTCGCAAGCGGGGCTCGATGCGCATCTTTCACAGGACATCCATTCCGACATCTGGAACAAGGCAGTTGGCAACATGGTGATGAACCCGGTTTCTGCCTTGACGGGGGCGACCTGTGATCGGATTCTCGACGATCCAGATCTGAGAAATTTTTGCCTTTGCGTGATGCGCCAAGCTGTCGATATCGGCAAGAAGATCGGCTGCGACAATCTGTTCTCTGCCGATGAGCAGATGCAACTCACTCGGAAGATGGGAAAATTCAAGACATCGATGCTGCAGGATATGGAAGCCGGAAGACGCCTAGAGATCGACTCGCTCATCGGTGTCGTGTCCGAGATCGGGCGATCCATTCATGCCGACACGGACCGAATCGATTCCCTTCTGGGCCTGGTAAGGGTATTCGGTCTGGCTCGTGGCTTGTATGCATCCCATGCGTGAGGGCAGCGATGGTGAATGAAGATCATTTATGAGAATTCAATGACAAGCAAATACTGGAGTCCCGTCGTCAGCAAGCTGACACCTTATGTAGCCGGAGAGCAGCCTTTGAATCCGGGAGTCGTCAAGCTCAACACCAACGAGAACCCGTACCCGCCATCGCCACGGGTGCTGGAGTCGATTGCGCAGAGCACGGGAGATGAGCTACGGCTGTATCCAGACCCGAACAGCCAGAAGTTGAAGCGGGCATTGGCCCACCATTTCGAGTTGGCGAACGACCAGATTTTCGTCGGCAATAGTTCCGATGAAGTGCTGGCACACGTTTTCCAAGCGTTGCTCAAGCACGATCTGCCAACCTTGTTTCCGGATGTCACCTACAGCTTCTATCCCGTGTACTGCGGGCTCTACGGCATCCAGTACAAAACGATTCCGTAACTACTCAGCCCCCGGCCCCACGGCCCAGCCGATCAACCAAAGCAAGGTTGAACCGGAGCGCCCAGAAAGGCTTGGATGAGCGCGTCAAACAGCTT
>NZ_AFAL01000729.1 GCF_000193225.1 Verminephrobacter aporrectodeae subsp. tuberculatae At4
CTACTGGATCATAGATTGGCGCGTTTATGATCCGGACATTGATGCCAAGTCCAAGCTCACCCATATGAAGGAGATGTTCGACGACGCGCTGAACATCAAAAAACTGCCGTTCCGTGTGGTGCTGATGGATTCTTGGTACGCCACCAAGGATCTGATGCTGCACCTGCACCGTGAGGGTAAGATATTTTACTGCCCGCTCAAGAGCAACCGCAAAGTGGACGACAGCGGTGGAAAACAACCCTACCAGGCCGTAAGCAAACTGGAGTGGAGCCAACAAGGCGCAGCGCATGGCAAACTGATCAAGATACATGGTTTTCCAGGTGCAATGAAGGTCAAACTATTTCGGGTTGCGATTACAACGAATCGCACGGAATGGATTGTGACCAATGATCTCGATCAAGCATCGACCGACGATGCAAAAGATGTATGTACCATGCGCTGGAAGATTGAGCAGTATCATCGTGAAGTGAAGCAGACGCTCGGACTCGAGAAGTGCCAGTGCAGATCGGCCAGAGCGCAACGCAATCATATTGGCTGTGTTATATTGGCATGGAATTACATGTCTGCGTTGGCGGAAAAGTTGAAGAAGAATATTTACAGCCTAAAAAAAGGGATGCTATCGGCTTATATGAAACAGGAGTTGGCCCAGCCAAGCGTGCTCATGGCCTTCGTCTAAACTGACTACAAAAGTCCGAGTTGCGCGCTAGCTGAGTTTGGTCTGCGTAAGTCCTAATAGCGAAGGCCATCCTCTTCATTGCTCGACCCCAGGGTACGGGCTACAATGGACCTATCATATGCCAGAAGATAAAGAGTCCGTGGAAAGTCAAGCACCGCTTTGACCGTTTGAATCATTGACCGAATTTCCTCGGGCGGCAGGCGGTCAAGATCATCGATAATAATTATTAATGGTTGACCCAGTTTATTCAACCCTTCGACTACATCCTCCTTTCGCTTGCTGAGATCAATTTTCGACAAGTTTTTTTCTATATGCTTGTTAAATCCCTCAAAGGCATTTCCAGCTGCTTCAGATATATTTCCTATAAAGGCAATGCCTGGGAAACATTTCAGGATTTTTAGAGGTTCGGCGATTGCCGCGCCATATCGCAGCAATTTACTTGCGGTTTTCAAACCATCTTTTTCAGGATTTTTTCCGATCCCTACGGCAATTTGAATAATCAATGTTTCAACAAGCGCTTCCGTACCGCTTACCATCCAAGGGTTGAATTCAATGATAATCGGCTTCGATGGCTTTGGATCTGTATTTCCTTTTGCTAGTGAAGATTTTTTTATAAGTTTTGCAAGTCCATTTAGCATGCTTTTCCAGACCGATGGTTTTGGCTCTGTATTGCCTTCTGGTAGCAAAGATTTTTTTATAAGTCCAATTAGCGTGCTTTTTCCAGAGCCCCATTCTCCTTCGATGCCGACGACAATACCTTCACTGCCTTCAGGAAGCGAGAGCGAGCGTGCCAGGTTTTCGGCAAAGTCCGACCACCCCAATGCGTCCTTTTCGGCGGGTCGATCAGAGTGGAAAAATGGTTTCGTGGTCATGGCTTTGAGCTTCTTCTTTTTTTTGGCAGCACCAGGGCAGTGCGGGCGGGGGGTTGAATTTTTTGGGGAGTCAGTCAGGGAAAATAACACAGAGTCCGTCCTACAGTTACGCTGGCACATCGAAAGGACCATGCACTTGCGCGCCGCTGCACGCCGGACCGGAGACAGTCGGCTCCCCTTGGGGCTTGCGCATCGTACCTCAGGCATCAAGCCAGGCGCAGATTCCGGGCCATTGCTCCAGGTCGCGCGCCACGCGGCCTGGGGCCACGTCAAATAGCGTCAGTCCATGCGCTGCGAGGTGGATGTAATTTTGCGTGTCGCGCAGGTAGCCCAGCACCGCAAAGCCCAGGGCGTCGACAAAATGCTGCAGTTGCTCGGCCGCCCGGGTGCGCGCGTCCACGCGCACGCCGACGATGCCCACCTGCACGCCCGCCGCATGGCGGTGCTCGGCGAGTTGGTCGAGAAAGCTGCGCGTCGCGAAGATGTCGAACACGCTGGGTTGCAGCGGCACGATGATTTTGTCCGCGAGCTTGAGCACGTCGTTCAGGCGCCAGCCGTGCAGGCCGGCGGGGGTATCGAGCACCGCGTGCGTCGTTCCCTTGGGCGGGCGGCTGATGACGTCCGAGCCGATGTCCCAGGTGCCGATGGGGCGCGCGGCGGGCGGGCGCAGGCTGAGCCACAGCCGCGCGGATTCCTGTCGGTCGGTGTCGCCCAGGATCACGGGGTGTCCCTGGCTGGCAAAGTACCCCGCAACGTTCGTGGACAGCGTGGATTTGCCCACGCCCCCCTTGGGATTGGCAACGACGATCACTGGCATGACGACCTCCTTGGAATCTGCCGGTCCGTGAAAAACACGGGCCCATCATGCCTTGGCTCCCGATCCGCAGGCGTAACTACTCAGCCCCCGGGCCCACGGCCCAGCCGATCAACCAAAGCGAGGTTGAACCGGAGCGCCCTGAAAGGCTTGGGTGAGCGCGTCAAACAGCTTGGCACCCTGCTTGCACGGTCTTGCCGGTGGACGTGAGACTGGCGTCAGTCAGCGTGAGCGCATTCGCTTCGGCACTGGTGGTGCTCACGGTCACGTCGCTCAG
>NZ_AFAL01000728.1 GCF_000193225.1 Verminephrobacter aporrectodeae subsp. tuberculatae At4
TCGAACGCTGGGCCCTGGTGCTGCTGCTGTTCACGGCCCCCCTGCTGCTCAAGCTGGGGATCATCTTGCTGCTCGCGCGCAGCATGGGCGCCACCACCGGGGTGGCACTGCGCACCGGGCTCTATCTGGCGCAGGCGGGCGAGTTCGGCTTCGTGCTGCTCTCGCTGACCCGCAGCCACGGCCTGGTGCAGCCCGCGCTGATGAACCCCATCCTGGCGGCCATGGTGCTGTCGATGCTGGTGACGCCGCTGCTCATCATGTACAGCAACCACATCGTGATGAAGTTGGTGGCCAGCGACTGGCTGCAACAGTCGCTGCAAATGACCTCGATCGCGCGCAAGGCCATCAACACCAGCGGGCA
Source organism: Verminephrobacter aporrectodeae subsp. tuberculatae At4 (assembly GCF_000193225.1). Classification (GTDB taxonomy): domain Bacteria; phylum Pseudomonadota; class Gammaproteobacteria; order Burkholderiales; family Burkholderiaceae_C; genus Acidovorax; species Acidovorax aporrectodeae. Next base: position 362 of record NZ_AFAL01000728.1, read on the forward strand.
CGTGATCATCTGCGGCTATGGCCGCTGCGGGCAAAATCTGGCGCGCATGCTCGAGCACGAGGACATTCCGTATATGGCGCTCGACCTGGACCCGGATCGCGTGCACCAGGCCACGGCGGCAGGCGACAGCGTGGTGTACGGCGACGCCACGCGCCTGCAAGCGCTCATGGCCGCGGGTCTGGTTCGGGCCCGCGCCGTGGTGGTCACCTACATCGACGTGCAGGCCACCCTGAAGGTGCTGGCCAACGCCCGCTCCCACGCCCCCCAGGTGCCGGTGGTGGTACGCACGCAGGACGACCTGCACCTGGACAAGTTGCAGGCGGCGGGTGCCACCGAGGTCGTTCCCGAGGCCATCGAAGGATCGCTGATGCTCGCCAGCCACGCGCTGGCGCTGGTGGGCGTGCCCATGCGGCGCGTGCTGCGGCTCGTTCAGGAGCAGCGCGATGCGCGCTACAAGCTGCTGCGCGGCTACTTCCACGGCGCGGACGACGACACCGTGAACGAACGCGATCAGGAGCGCCTGTCGACCATCAGTCTGCCCGCGGGCTCCGCCGCGCTGGGCCAGAGCCTGGGCCAATTCGCCCTGTCCGCCATCGGCGTGCGCGTGGTGAACCTGCGCCGCGGCAACGGCCACATGAGCGCCACCGTGGACAGCGCGCTGCTCGCCGAGGGCGACACCCTGGTGCTCTCGGGCCACCCTGCGGCGCTGACGCTGGCGCAGGACCGGCTGCTGCGCGGCTAGGAAACAGGCCCTGCACGCAGGGCCGACCCGGGTTCAGCCCAGTTCGCCGTACTGGGTATTGCTCAGGTTCAGGTCGGAATCCCGGGCATCGTGCAACGTGTCTTCGAAACCGTTGAGAGACCGGGACTGCTTCGGGCGTCCGGCAATGAGCACACTCGGGGAGGGCAGGACACACGGCGCGACCGATGGCGCCGCGGCCGGTGGATCCGGCAGGGCGGGCTCCGCAGCGCGCGCGACCGTGGCTGCCACCCCGACAGGGGGCTGCCCGACCACCGGCAAGGGCGCTTCGGCACCCTGAGGAGGCGGGTCCTTCAGCAGGGGCCCCACGGGCTCGCGGTCATCGATGCGCCAGTAGACCGCTGTCACCAGGATGTCGCTGCGGGTCTTGGCGGTCTGGGCGATCAGCGCCGCGATCTCGTTCTGGCAGATGGACTCACCGCCGTATCCGCGCGCCAGATCGATCATCACCAGAAACTGGCGATGCGATGGGTCGATCGACAGAACCTTGAATTTGTAACCGGCAGCCAGCACCCAGGCACGCCGCATCACCTCGCGCACCACGGCGTACAGCGCTTCGCGGCGCTGCATGCGTTCGGCCCTGTCCACTGGCGCCTGTGCCTGCGGCAGCGGTTTGTCCGGCGCGGGTTCCGAAGGGACGTTGGCAGATAACGCAGCAGGCGATCCGGCCGCAGGCCGGGGCTCATCGACAGAGGCGGATTGGCGGTTGAACCAGTTGGGAAAAAGCATGGTTTGTCCTCTTCGTTTCTTTCGGGCGACGCATGGGAATTTATTTGCACATATCAATTGAAGTTCCAAAATATTATCAATTACAACAATTGAAGCTCAAATACCAAATAAGCTGTTGTATTGAGCAACAGACTGCAGATGATTATACAGAATGTCCATATTCCCCAATCCGCAAAATCGAGGCCAGCACGCAGCTGTTGCTGAGCACCCTGCTACCGGCTTGGGCGGGGGTTTCACACGCGCAGGTTCCGCAAGCACCTGCGTGCCGATGCACCCGGCGCGCCGGCGCGCTGGCCCTGCGGCCCGGTTCAGTTCCCGTACCGGGCGTTGCGCGGACCCGGGTCGGATGCACCCGATAGCCGATGGCGCCACGGCAGAAACAAGCTTTATCCAAGATTATCCCGTGTTGTTATCACTCCCCATCGGTCAGCAGAGCCTCCCATGGCCGGGAGGACGGCCCGGGCAAGCTGCACAAAATACAGGGGCCGGAATGGCAGCACGCATGCCGGCGCAGATTTATTTTCTGATTACGATTTACTGATCCAGCGGGTTCCCGAAGGTTTTCGCGCTGCGCGCAATCGGAGCACACGGACAATACCGAATACCTGCTGCACCGGCGCGTCCAATCAGACAGAAGGCGCCGCCGACTCCCCAGCCGGCCCCAAGCAAGGCGCTGCGCACCCTGGACGCCCAAGCCGCTGCCCTGCGCGGCCCCGCCGCGTGCCAGGTTCGGCACCCGCCGTGGCCGCAGCGCGCGCTTTGGCGCAGGACAGCGTCGGACGGCACCGGCAGATCCTGACGGCGCTCTCGCAGGGCCAGCGCCAGCGGTGATAATCCGGCGATGCAGGTTCTCTTTACCAAGATGCAGGGCGCAGGCAACGATTTCGTGGTGCTCGACGAAACCCGGGGGTGCCTGGGGCTGTCCGCGGCCCAGTACCGCTTTCTCGCGGACCGCCATTTCGGCGTGGGGGCCGACCAGATCCTCAGCGTGCGGCCCTCGCCCGCCCCGGGAATCGACTTCGAATACCTGATCCACAACGCCGACGGCGGCGAGGTCGAGCAATGCGGCAACGGCGCGCGCTGCTTTGCGCGCTTCGTGCGCGACAAGGGCCTCACGCACAAGGACAGCCTGCGGGTGCAGACGCGCGGCGGCGTGATCGCCCCCCGGCTGACGCCCGATGGCCGCGTCACGGTCGACATGGGGTGCCCGCGCTTCGATCCCGCCGACCTGCCCTTCGACGCGTCGGGCCTGCAAGCCATGCCCCGGGGCGCGGCGCAGCAGTGGCCGCTGGCGCTCGGGGCCGCGGCGTCTGGCACCAGCGTCTGGATCGCCATCGTCGCCATGGGCAACCCGCATGCCGTGCAGTGGGTGGACGACGTGGACAGCGCGCCCGTGCAGCAGACGGGCCCGCTGATCGCAAACCATGCGCGCTTTGCGCAGCGCGTGAACGCGGGCTTCATGCAGATCGTGGACCGGGGCCATGCGCGGCTGCGCGTCTTCGAGCGCGGCGTGGGCGAGACCCTGGCCTGCGGCACGGGCGCCTGCGCGGCCGCCGCGGCGGGAATCCGCCTGGGGCTGCTCGATTCCGAGGTGCACGTGGACATGCGCGGCGGGCGCCTCAGCATTTCCTGGAGCGGCGCCGCCGCCGACTCCGTTTTCATGACCGGCCCCGCCGCCACGGTGTTCGAAGGCCGGATCGAACTTCCCCCAACCCATGACCACACCCATCGCATCGATCTCCGAAGAACACATCGTCCAGTTTCTGACCAGCACGCCGGGCTTCTTCGAGCGCCATGCCGAGGTTCTGGCCAGCGTGCAGCTCGTCAGCGTGCACGGTGCGCGCGCCGTGAGCCTGCAGGAACGCCAGGCCGAGATGCTGCGCGAGAAAATCCGGGGGCTGGAGCAACGCATCATGGAGATGCTGCGCAACGGCAGCGAAAACGCCACCATCGCGCACAAGGTGCATCAATGGAGCGGCGCGCTGCTGCAGGTCAAAGATCCGTTCGATCTGCCGCAGACCATGGTGCACGGCCTGCGCACCCTGTTGGACGTGCCCCAGGCCGCAGTGCGCGTATGGAACGTGGCCGCCCCCTACGCCGACGCACCCTTCACGCGGGACGCAAGCGAGGACGTGCGCACGTTCACCTCGTCGCTCACGCTGCCGTTCTGCGGCCCCAACCTGGGCTTCGAACCCGCGGGCTGGCTCGCGCAGGAGGCGGACAGGCCCGCGCAGTCGCTGGCCCTGCTGCCGCTGCGTGCATGCGCCATGGACGTTCCCTCGCCCGCCTTCGGCCTGCTCGTGCTGGGTGCGCAAGACCCGCAGCGCTTCGACGCCACGATGGGCACCGACTTCCTCGCGCGCATGGCGGAACTGGCCAGCGCGGCGCTGCTGCGCTTGATGTGAAACACCCCCGAGCCCCCTGCGACGCGTCCCCATCGAGGAGGCGCTCCCTGCGGCCTGGCAAGGCCCGTCCCGCGTTGCCTCTGTCCGATGCGCCCGCACCCGACCCCCAGGTGCAGTGCTATCTGGAGTACGTGCGCGTGCAAAAGCGCCTGGCCGCGCGCACCCTCGCGCTCTACCAGCTGGACCTGGAAAAACTCGCGCAGTTTGCCGCGCGTCTGAACCTGCCCCTGCTGCAATTGGAAAACACGCATATTCGCCACTTCATGCTGCAAATGCACAGCGGTGGACGCAGCGGGCGGGGGATCGCGCTCATCCTCTCGGGCTGGCGCGGTTTCTTCACCTGGGCCGCGCAGCAGGGGCTGATCGCGTACAACCCCGTGCAAAACGTGCGCGCACCCAAGGCGTCCAAGCCCCTGCCAAAGTCGCTGAGCGTGGACGAAGCCGTGTACTTCGCCGGGTTTGCCAACCCCGGCGCCGACCCCTGGATCGAAGCGCGCGACGCGGCCATGGTCGAACTGCTGTATGGCTGCGGCCTGCGCGTGGGCGAATTGGCCGGGCTCGACACCGTGGCCAGCGCCGACGCCGAACGCCAGGGGCGCGGCTGGGTGGACCTGCAGGCGGGCGAAGCGCATGTCCTGGGCAAAGGCAGCAGGCGCCGCAGCGTTCCCGTGGGCCGCGCGGCCAGCGCCGCATTGCGCGCCTGGCTTGCGCTGCGCGCCACGCCGTTTGGCGCAGCGGCGCCGTGCGAGCCCGCGCTGTTCGTCTGATAGGTCTGCGCGCAGGTCTGGCCGCTGGCCAGCAGCGACGGCTTTCTGCC
>NZ_AFAL01000727.1 GCF_000193225.1 Verminephrobacter aporrectodeae subsp. tuberculatae At4
CGCCCAGCTGCGCGCCATGATGCCCTGGATCGCCAAGAACAAGCTGGTCGACCAGAGCCGCAACTGATCTTTCCATGCGCGCCCGGGGCATGTGGGCGCAGCCCCTGCCGCGCCTGATCTCCGGCCGTTTCGCGTCACCTGAACTTGGGCAGATTGAACTGCGGCGGCACCCCCATGCGGGTGTTGATGATCCACTGCTGCGCAATCGACAGGATGTTGTTCGTCAACCAGTACAGCACCAGGCCGGCCGGAAAGAAGAAGAACATCACGCTGAAGATCAGCGGCATGAACCACATCATCTTGGCCTGCATCGGGTCGGGCGGCGCGGGGTTGAGGGCGGTCTGCAGCAGCGAGCTGGCCGTCATCAGCAGCGGCAGGATGAAGAACGGGTCGGGGGTGGACAGGTCGCTGATCCAGCCGATCCAGGGCGCGTTGCGCATCTCCACGCTGGACAACAGCACCCAGTAGAGCGCAATGAACACGGGGATCTGGAGCACGATGGGCAAGCACCCGCCCATGGGGTTGGCCTTTTCCTCGCGGTAGATGCGCATCATCTCCTGCTGCATCTGCTGCGGCTTGTCCTTCAGGCGCTCCCGCATTTCCGTGATCCTGGGATTGAGCGCCTTCATCTTCGCCATGCTGGCGTAGGCCTTGGCGTTGAGCCAGTAGAACGCGACCTTGAGCAGCAGCACCAGGCCAACGATGGACCAGCCCCAGTTGTTCAGCATCTTGTGCAGTTGGTCCAGCAGCCAGTACAGCGGCTTGGCCAGGATGGTGAGCCAGCCGTAGTCCTTGACCAGTTCCAGGCCGGGAGACAGCTTTTCGAGCATGGTTTCGACCTGCGGGCCGGCAAACAGGCGCGCGTCCACCGCCCGGCTCGCACCGGGCGCGATGCTGCCCAGCGGCGTGAGCATGCCCACGGAGTACAGGTTGCTGTCAACCTTGCGCGTGAACGGCTCGCGCTGCACGCCGTCGGCCAGCAACCATGCCGTGGCAAAGTAATGCTGCGCGATGGCGACGTAGCCGTCGGACGCGCTCTTGGGAATATCGACCTTGCCGTTTTCTATGTCCTTGAACTCGATCTTCTGGTACTTCTTGGCTTCGGTGTAGACCGCCGGGCCGGTGAAGGTGGAATAGAACGACGACTCTCCAGGCGGTTTGTTGCCGTCGCGCACCAATTGCAGGTAGAGCTGCGGCGACACGGCGACGCTGCCGGTGTTGAGCACCTCGTGCCGGACGGCGATGTCGTAAGCGCCGCGCCGCAGGGTCCAGGTTTTCACCAGCTTGACGCCGTTGTGGATCGGCGACTCGAAGCGGACGCTGATTTCATCCTCTCCCTCCTCGAGCACACGCGGGCCGGGAACGACCGTCATCACCGTCTTGTGCGTGGGGAAGGAGCCGCCAACGAGCCCCGTCTGCGCGACGTAGACACGCTGCGGGCTTGCGTCGAGCAACCGGAAGTTGCGCGTCTTGTCGGCCATGTCAACGTGCTTGAGCAGTTCGGCCTGGACGAGCGAGCCGCCTTCGCTGTCAAAGACCAGGCGGTACAGGTCGGTCCTGACCTCCACGCGTTCGCGCACGGCGGGCGCGGCGGGCTGATCCGGCACCGCGCCCGGCACCGCGGTGGCAACGGCTGCGCTGGACACCGGAACGCTGGCCGCCCCCGTGGCGCCGGCGGACGCGGCGCCCGTGGCGGGTGGGGGCGCGGTCACCGCAGAGGGAACGGGGAAGAAAGTGGCCTTGTGGCCGTTGTGCAACTGCCATCTGTCCCACAGCAGAACCATGGAAAAGCCAAAAATCACCCACAGGATGGTGTGGCGAATGTCGTTCATGAAGACTTCTTTGCTGAGGATGGTTGAATTCGGGAGGAACCAAGCCGCGAGAAAAGCCGCTTGCCGCGCGGCAATGGCTGCGGCGGGACCGGATCATGGCCCCCGTCGCACCAGGGGTGGCAGCGTAGCAGCCTGCGCAGCGCCAGATGGCTGCCGGCAGCCGCGCCGTGCTGCGCGAGCGCCTGCTGCGCGTAGGCCGAACAGGTCGGCTCGAACCGGCAGGCCGAGCCCAGCCAGGGGCTGAGAAAGCACCGATAGCCCTTGACCAGACCGATGAGCAGGCGCTGCATCATGGCGCGCCAGCCCCGGCAGGCGCGGTCGGGACGGGAACTACGCCGGCGACAGCACGGGAGCGCCGCGCCGCATGGCCGAACAGTTGCAGCAACTCCGTGCGCAGCGCCTGCTGGAGCGGCTCGGACGTGGCGCTGGGAAACTGCTTGCGATCCACGGCGCTGCGCAGCCGGACTACATGGACGACCCCATGCGCTACGGGCTGACTTCCATGCGCCGCCAACGCGAGCCGCGTTTCAAACAGCGCAGCCACGGTGTAGATCTGCCGTTTGATTGCATTGCGTGTCACGGCGCGACGCGCCCAGCGCTTGGGCAGCACGGCCCCGAGCCAGACGCCCTGCGCGGCAAACAGGGCGGCCCCCGGCGCCGACGGGCGGGGGCCTGACCCTGTGGACACCGCACCGGCTTGGCTGACAGCGGCGACGTCGTCGAGCAGCAGACGGTGCAGCGCGAAATGCGCCGTGCGGGAGACGATGCTCCCGCCCGCCATGGCAGCCTGGAACTGCGCGCGGGTTTTCAGCCGTTGCATGCAAGCGCCCCGTTGGGAGCCTAGTGTTCTGCCCCGCGAATAGCGGCACAAAATGAAACGGATGCATTTCGCGTCAGGGCAAGGCGCAAATCCTCGCGATACCCGTAGGTATCGCGGGGATTTGCAACGCCGCCATGGCGCGAAAGGCGCAGTTTCATGTGCCGCTATTCGC
>NZ_AFAL01000726.1 GCF_000193225.1 Verminephrobacter aporrectodeae subsp. tuberculatae At4
GGCAACCCGCGCGCAGGTTGTCGATCAGCTCCAGGCCGCCGCGGCCGTTGAACACCGGCACCTGCCCCCCGGTGCGCTCGATCAGTGCGGCGACCTCCACCACTGGCCCTTCGCCCTTGATGCAGCGAATGTTCGGATGCTGCAGCAGCAGTTCCCGGATCTCGTCCGCCGAGAGGCCGCGGCCGAGGAAAGCCGGCGCGTTCTGTATCGCCACGGGCAGGTGCGTGGCCTGCGCGACACGGCCGAAGAAGCGGATGTACTCCGCAGCGCCGAACGTGCCGACGGCGGGCGGTTGCAGGATCACCCAGTCCGCGCCGAGCGCCTGCGCGTGCCGCACCTGCGCCAGCTGCTCGGCGACCGAGGCGCCGAAGATGGTGCAGGCCAGCGGCACCCTGCCCGCAGTGTCCTCGGCGACCCAGTCCATCACCGTCCGGCGTTCCGCTTCGCTGAGCTTGGAGACTTCGGTCGCGAGCCCGAGCGCGACCATGCCGTGGACCCCGCACGCCAGGCAGGCCTGCACCTGCTGGCGCATGGCCGCACGGTCCAACTGCTCGTCGGCGCCGAACAAGGCATAGACGACGGCATGGATGCCGTGCAAGTCTTCGGGTGGAAACCTTTGCATGGATGGCCTCGCGGGATATTGCCGTTGTCGGGCCGCTTCAGGCCTGCATGAAGCGATAGAAATTGCGCAGCATGCCGGCGGTGGCGCCCCAGATGTAGCGGTTCTTGTCCCCGTCTTGGTAGGGCATGGAGAACCACTCCCGGTGCAGGCCGTCACGCGCGTAGACATGGCGCCGGTGGTTGGCGGGGTCGAGCAGGAAGGCCAGGGGCACCTCGAACAGGTCCGCAACTTCGCAGGGGTTGGGCAGGAGCCGGCAGTCCGGCTGCACCAGGGCGACCACCGGGGTGATGCGAAAGGAGGTTCCGGTCACGTACGCGGGCAGGGTGCCCAGCAGTTCCACGAACGCGCGCTCGAGCCCGACCTCTTCCTGCGCCTCGCGCAATGCCGTGTCGGCCGCCGAAGCGTCCTGCGGATCCGCGCGGCCGCCGGGAAAAGCCACCTGCCCCGAGTGCGTGGACAGATGCGCCGTGCGTTCGGTGAGCAAGACCATGGGCTGCTCGCGCAGCACGATGGCGAGCAGCACCGAGGCCTGCGTGGGCGCGCGGCCCATGAGCTGCTTTTCCAGCACCACCTCGGGAACCCAGTGCGGCGGATGGGCGAAGCGCGCGCGCAGCGCCTGGGGCGTCTGCGCCGCGCGCGGCACGGCGGGCAGGTGCGCGTCCACGCCCAGCACCGGCGCGAGGCGGGGGTCGAAACCGGGCAGGTTCGACAGCGAGGCAATGGCCGGCGGGACGGCGGGAGCGGGGTTCACGGGAGCGGCGGGTCCGAGGAATCGGCGCGGGACGCCATTATCGGGGCGCGCGCCTGCCGCAACGCATCGGCTGCGCAGCCGCTCAGTCCGCGAACTGCCCCGCGGTCTTGATGACCGGGGTGTAGCGCTGCGTTTCCTGTTGCAGCCACGTCTGAAGCCCTGCCGGCGAGAGCTTGTCGTCATCGGGAATCAGCGCCCCGAGATCGGTCAGGCGCTGCGTGGCGCTGGGGTCCTTGAGCGCAAGCTTCAGGGCTGCGCCAAACTTTTCCAGCGCCTCTCGGGGCGTGCCTTTGGGCGCGTAGATGCCGTGCCAGACCACGACGTTGAAGCCGGCAAGGCCCTGCTCGGACAGCGTCGGCGTGTCCGGCAGGGCTTTCAGGCGCGTGGACGAGGTCACGCCGTAGAGCTTGACCGACTGGGCCTTGATGTACGGGATCGTGGCCGTCGTCTGGTCGCACAGCAGATCGACCTGCCCCGCAAGCAGGGCATTGAGCGCCGGGCCCGTGCCCTGGTACGGCACCGTCGTCAGTTCCGTCCCCACGGCCTGGCGCAGCAACATGCTGCACAGATGCGACACCGCGCCAAGGCCCGCATGGGCGAGGTTGATCTTGTCCCCATGGCTCTTGAGGTGCACGAGCAGTTCTTTGAAATTCTTTGGCGGCAAGTCCTTGCGCCCTATCAGGGTCATGGGAACGTCGAGGACCTGGCTCACGTATTCAAAGTCGGCCAGCGGTTTGTAGCTGAGCCTGCGGTACAGCGCCGGAGCCGTCGCCATGCCATTGTGGTGGATGAGAAAGGTGTAGCCATCGGGCGCGGCGCGGGCCGTGTACGCTGCCGCGAGGGTGCCGCCAGCGCCGGTCTTGTTCTCCACGACCACGGACTGCCCCAGGGACCGGGCCATGACCACGCCGAGCATGCGCGCCAGCACGTCCGTAGGGCCACCCGCGGAGTACGGGACGACCAGGGTGATGGGTTTCGTCGGGTACCCCTGCGCCATGGCGGGGCCGGTTGCCGTGGTTGCGGCCAGCACAATGCCGGCCACCGTGAAGATGGTTTTTTTCATGATTCGGTACATCGGTTACAGGGAAGGGGTGGGGAGTGTCAGGACGCCTGGCAGCGCGCGTTACCGGCGGCGCTGCGCCCAGAGCCACAGCCCCGCGCCGCCCGCGATCATGGGCAGGCACAGCCACTGCCCCATGCTCATGTTCAGCCAGAGCAGGCCCAGAAAGCTGTCGGGCTCGCGAAAGTATTCGGCGACGAAGCGCAGCACGCCGTAGCCGGTCACGAAGGCCGCAGCCACCTGGCCCGGGCGGCGCTCGCGGCGGGCGTAGCACCACAGCAGGACGAACAGCAGCACGCCTTCGAGCAGGAATTGGTAGAGCTGCGAAGGGTGGCGCGGCTGCATGGAGCCACTATGCGCAAACACCATGCCCCAGGGCAGGTCGGGGTTCGCCAGGCGACCCCATAGTTCGCCGTTGATGAAATTGCCCGCGCGCCCGGCAGCCAGCCCGGTGGGCACGCCAGGCGCCACGAAATCCGCCACTTGGAGCAACGGGCGCCGGCGCGTGCGCGCAAACCAGAGCATGGCCGCGATCACGCCCAGCAGGCCGCCATGAAAAGCCATGCCGCCCTGCCAGAGCGCAAGGACCTCCAGCGGGTGGCCCAGGTAGTAGTCCGGCTTGTAGAACAGGCAGTACCCCAGACGCCCCCCCACCACGACCCCGAGGACCCCGAGGAACAGGAGGTCTTCCACGTCCTTGCGCGACCAGGCGCCCGGGCCGGCAAGCGATGCATAGGGCGGGTACTTCAAGCGGCAGCGACCCAGAAAAAGGAACAGGCCAAAGGCCGCAAGATAGGTCAGACCGTACCAGTGGATGGCCAGCGGGCCAATCTGCAGGGCGACGGGGTCGATCCGGGGGTAAATCAGCATGGGGGGCCATTGTGCACGCCGGCCGGCATCCCTGGGCACGGCGGCGCAGCGCTTGGCGGTTGCGCGCGCCAGCCGGAGGAAGATGCAACTCTGTGAGGCGCGAGGCGCAAGGTCCGCGCGCCAGGCGAAAAATCCAGACCTCACAGGAACCGCGGCGATTGAGTTGAGGCTGGTCTTCAGCGACTATACTTGTTACTCCAACATAAATAAGGATTGAACATGGTAACAGAGGAATTTTCCGCCGCCGTGCAATACGGCGACTTCCGGGGTACGGCGCAGGTAGACCTTCACGACACGAAAGATCTCCACTCGCGATTGATGCAAGATGGCTTAATGAGGAAAGGAGAGTTCCTTGTAGGCATCGATGTCGGGTCCAGCGTCGTAGGAATCGGCGAGGATCTCCTCTCGGTCACTGTGTTCCTGCATGAAGGCGATTACGATCGTACTCAAGCAGAGGCCAACGCTGGAAAGCCTTTGCCAGTGCGTCGAGTAGAGTTGGAAATGTTGCCAAAAGAGTTTTTTGGGTATTTCAAGCGCATCAGCATTGCCATATCTCCGCGTGGCATGATTGACGGCAGAGAAATCACCTATGAAGAAACTCCCCATGGAGGAGCATAAATCATGATCGCAGAGCAGGAGCAAACTGAGCGCTGCGCGGTGGTGCAGAGCGCCCTCGCAAGCCAGCGCATCGAGGGCCTGGAGCCGGACGCCCAAGCCGTGGCCGACGCGCAGCGCTGGGCGCGCGGCGAGATGACCATCGGCGCCGCCGTGGACCAGTACAAGGCGCGCGTGCGGCTCGAAATGGCATGAAGTACGCTGGGGATCGCGGCGATCCTTACCTGGACAGCGAAACGGGCGTTCTCCGCAATCTCCTTGGGATCGTAACTACTCAGCTCCCCCCTCGCCATAGGCCATAATCTGCAACCTGATGCAACAGCTACCCGACCTCAGCACACTCAGTTCGACCCAGAGGGATGCACTGACTCTGGAACTATGGACGATGGTGCAGACGCTGACGGTGCAGATCAGCGAACTGCAAGCGCGGCTCAATCTGAACAACCGCAACTCCAGCAAGCCACCCTCGAGCGATGGGCTCAACAAGCCCCAACCCCAGTCATTGCGCAAGGCCGGGCAACGGCCGGTCGG
>NZ_AFAL01000725.1 GCF_000193225.1 Verminephrobacter aporrectodeae subsp. tuberculatae At4
GCTCCCCGTGGGCGCATCAACCGCCCTTGCGCGAACGCTTGCCGGGGTTCTTCTTGCTGCGCGTCGTGATGCCGCGCTCCAGGCTCACACGCTGGCCGCGGCCGGGGGTGCGCAGTGTTACGCCGGGCATGGGCTTCGGGGGAGGAGTGCGCTTGCGGTCTGCTTCGGTGACGATCTTGTTGCCCATGGTCATTCTCTGCGGGAGTGAAAAAATAAAACCGCCATTAGGCCACATCCGGGCCCTGTTGCACGGCCCACAAGGCTTGCCTTCGTCGCTTGCAAGCAGCGATACTGCGGCCCACACAAACTGAACAATTGGAGACGAAAAAACCATGAGCCTGCCTTTCCACCCGCTGGACCCCGACCTGTTCTCCCGTGCACAGTCGCTGCTCGACGAAGAGTGGCTGGCGCGTGACCCCGATCTGGCACCCATGCTGCCCACCGTGCTGGCGCGCAATGTGGGGCAGGACTGGCACAAGGCGGGAACGTTCCGCCACCACCTCGTGGGCGTGGCCCGCTCGCTGAGCGTCTGGCAGCAACCGCGCGACGTGCGCCTCCTGGGGCTGCTGCACAGCGTGTACGGCAATGCGTTCGTGGACCTCGTGAAGTTCGACCCGGCCAAGGAGCGGGCGCGGATGCGGGGCCTGATGGGCGAGTCCGCCGAGCATCTGGTGTACCTGTTTTGCACCCAGTCGCGCACGCAGTTCGTGCAGCGGGTGCTGGCCCACGCGCTGGAGGCCGACGGCAGCCTGGTGCTGGAGAAGGACGGCCAGCGCCACGTGCTCACGCCCTACGAGGTGGCGGTGTTCATCATCGTCAGCATGGCCGACACCATCGAGCAATGGTCCAGCTGGCAGGACGATGTCTACTCGCGCTTCCCCGACGTGCAGCAGCGCCCGCAAACCGCGCACTGGGCGGCCTCGCTGTGGCCCGGCCCCATGCGACCCACGGGGCGCATGCTGCACCAGATCAGCGCGCTGGGGCAGGCGCTGCAGCACCCGGCACTGAAGGACCTGCTGCCCATTCCGCCGGTGTTCGCGCATTGCAGCCAGAACCTGTCCGCGTCCGACGAGGCGGCCGCCAGCGCGCTGTACTGGGCGGTCGTCCAGCAGGACCAGCCCCTGGTGGACCTGGACGTGGCCACGGGCGTGCTCGAGAACGCCGTGCGCCACAACCCCTGGGTGGGCGAGTCGCAAATGACGCTGGCGCAGCTGTACCTCACGGCCGGCCGCAGGGACGAGGCCAGGGCCGCGGCGAGCAGCGCCCTGCAGCTGTTCTGCGTCTGGGGCAATTCCTGGGACAAGCGCGTGCAATGGGAGGCCTGGATCGCCTGGACGCGCATCCTGCTGCAGGGCGCCACGGTAGACGGCAGCTGGCCCGAGCGGCTGGACAAGCTGAACAACCTCGCGCTGCGCGACTGAATTCCTGCCGCGCTTCAGGCCGCAGGCTCGTCGGGCGGCAGGCCGGCCGGGATCAACTGCAGTTCGTTGTCGCGCGCAAAGTGGATGACGAAATCCCAGGCCATGGGCTCGTGCGCGCGCAGGTCGCTGTGCACGAGCACGCACTTCACGCCGTCGATGGTGGTCGGAACGCACCAGGGCGAATAGCTCAGATGGCTACCAAGGCGGACTTCCCCCGGGCGAAAGCGGCTCATCACACCGGCCAGCCGCTCGGCCCAGTCGCTGGGGCGAAAGCTTTTCCCTTCGTGGGTGATGCCCCGAATGCAGATTGTGTGGGAGGAGGGGGAGGCCATCGGGGGTCGAGGGGGAGGGGGCGCGGTGCGCGCAGGATCACTGCCTGCCGCTAGCGCGGGCTGCGGCATTCTAACTCTTATATAAGAGTGGGCCGCCATGTTCGTGCGCAAGGAATGCAACTCCGCGCAGGCTTCATCCATCCCGCTAAAGTCCCCACCCATGCCGACCCGCCACCACGACCCCATTGTTGCCATCGCCACCGCCCAGGGGCGCGGGGCGGTCGGCATCGTGCGGGTATCGGGCCACTCGATCGGCGCCCTGGTGCAGGCCCTGTGCGCGCGCGCGCTCAGGCCACGCGAGGCAAGCTATCTGCCGTTTCGCGACGCGCGCGGTCAGGCCATCGACCAGGGGCTGGCGCTGTACTTTCCCGGTCCGCACAGCTACACGGGCGAAGATGTGCTGGAACTGCAGGCCCATGGCGGGCCCGTGGTGCTGCAGTTGCTGCTCGCGCGCTGCCTGGAGGCCGGCGCCAGCGTGGACCCGGCAACGGGCCGGGCCTGCCTGCCCGGCCTGCGTGTGGCGCAGCCGGGCGAGTTCACCGAGCGCGCCTTTCTCAACGACAAGATCGACCTGGCCCAGGCCGAGGCGATTGCCGACCTGATCGACGCAAGCACCGAGGCCGCGGCGCGCAGCGCGAGCCGCTCGCTGAGCGGCGCCTTTTCTGCCGAGATCCACAGCCTGCGCGATGCGCTCATTCACCTGCGCACGCTGGTCGAGGCCACGCTCGATTTTCCGGAAGAAGAGATCGACTTCCTGCGCCAGGCCGACGCCCGGGGCCAGCTCTCGACATTGCAGCGCACCCTGGACTGCGTGATGCAGCGTGCGCGCCAGGGCGCGCTGCTGCGCGAGGGCATCCGGGTGGTCATCGCCGGCCAGCCGAATGCGGGCAAGAGCTCGCTGCTCAACGCGCTCGCGGGGGCCGAACTGGCCATCGTCACGCCGGTTGCGGGAACCACGCGCGACAAGGTAGAGCAGACCATACAGATAGAGGGCGTGCCCCTGCACGTCATCGACACCGCAGGCCTGCGCAGCAGCGCCGACGCGGTGGAGCGCATGGGCATCGCCCGTGCCTGGGACGAGATCGCCGCCGCCGATGCGGTGCTGTTTCTGCACGACCTGTCACGCGCGGGCGCGGCGCAATACATGGCCGACGACGCAGCCATAGAGCACGCGCTGGCGCAGAAACTGTCCCCGGCGGTTGCGGTGATCGATGTCTGGAACAAGACCGACTGCGCTCTGGCGGCGCCGGCGCCCCCGGCCGCGGGCGCTGCGCGTCCCAGCGTGCGCCTGTCCGCCCGCACCGGCGAGGGGCTGGACGGCCTGCGGTGCATCCTGCTCGAAGTGGCGGGCTGGCAATCGGCCCCCGAAGGCATTTGCATCGCCCGCGCCCGGCACGTCGAGGCCTTGCAGGCGGTATCGGCCCACCTGCACGAGGCCTCGGAGCAATTGCAGGCCCAGGACCCGGCGCTGGACCTGCTGGCCGAAGAACTGCGCCTGGCGCTGAACGCGCTGAACGCGATCACCGGAGCGTTTGGCGCGGACGAACTATTGGGCGCGATCTTCTCGCGCTTTTGCATCGGCAAGTAGGCGCGCGCGCCGGTGCCTGTCGCTGCGCCAAGTCCAGGGGGCTTAGCGCGGTGCCAGGCGGATCGCGCCATCGAGGCGAATCACCTCGCCATTGAGCATGTCGTTTTCAAAGATGTGCTGCACCAGCTTGGCGTAGTCCTGCGGCGTTCCCAGGCGGCTGGGAAAGGGGACGCTCGCAGCCAGCGCATCCTGCACTTCCTGGGGCATGCCAAAGAGCATGGGCGTGCCGAAGATTCCGGGCGCGATGGTCATGTTGCGGATGCCGTTGCGCGCCAAGTCGCGCGCGATGGGCAGCGTCATGCCAACCACGCCGCCCTTGGACGCCGAGTACGCCGCCTGGCCGATCTGGCCGTCGTAGGCGGCCACGCTGGCGGTGGAGATCAGCACGCCACGCTCGCCGGTGGGCTCGGGATCGTTCCCGCACATGGCCTGCGCGGCCAGGCGGATCATGTTGAAGCTGCCGATCAGGTTGACCGTGACGGTCTTGCGAAAGAGCTCCAGCGCATGCACGCCGCTGCGGCCCACGGTCTTTTCGGCGGGGGCAATGCCGGCACAGTTCACCAGACCCATGAGCTTGCCCATGGAAACCGCCTGCGCCACCACGGCCTGGCCGTCGGCCTCGCTGCCCACATCGCATGGCACAAAGGCAGCGCCGATTTCCCGGGCCACGGCCGCGCCCTTTTCGGCCTGCATGTCGGCAAGCACCACCTGGCCGCCCTGGGCCGCAAGCATGCGCGCCGTCCCCTCGCCCAGACCCGACGCCGCGCCGGTCACGATGAATACCTTGCCCTTGATTTCCATGTCCTGTGTCTCCAGCCGGGTGAAGTGAGCGCCGATTATGGGGGATCCCCTGCGGGCAGCCCGCGGAGCAAGAGCACAGCGGCGGAAACCCCCGGCATGCTGGCCACGGGCGCTGCGTGGGAGCGGCCCGGCACCGGAACTGCGCCAGCAGAGTAACAATTTTTTATACCCCCTTTTACATGTCGGGTATGCCCTCGCCCGATGCGAGCGGAGTAACATGAGAGACAAATATCCGCGATGAACTGAAGTTACTCCGAGCTACTGGCGCCCTCCGTCGAACCCGACGGGCAGCCAGCCGTTTCGGCCCCACCAGTCTCTGCCCAGGAGCGCAAGCCCTGCGGCAAATCAAGAGAAGGGACGGATTTCACCATGACGGAAAAGAATACGGATACGGAGACAAGCCCCCCCGTGGCCACGGCCGACACGCCGGACGCAACCCCGGCAGCACCGCAGACCAGCGCGCAACAGGACCCGGCAGCGGACTCGCTCACCGCCCTGTGCATGGTCGCCCGGCTGCACCAAACCGCAGCCGACCCGGCCACGCTGGCCCACCAAATCGGCTTGCGGCCCAGCGAACCCGC
>NZ_AFAL01000724.1 GCF_000193225.1 Verminephrobacter aporrectodeae subsp. tuberculatae At4
GCATCAGCCTGCTGACCACCATTCCGGTACTGATGATGGGTCTGTGCGCAATTTATGCCACATACATCCGCCAAGCGTTGGGCGAGCGCAACGGCATTGCCATGGGTGCGGCGATGATCGCCGCTGCCTGCCTGCTGCGGCTGTGGGGCGAAAATGCATACAAGCTTTTTGGCAGTGCGGTGCTTGTCGGCTTGGGCATCGCAGTGATCCAAGCGTTGTTGCCCGGCTTTATCAAGCGCAATTTCGGAGCAAAAACAAGCAGCGTCATCGCGCTGTACTCGACCGGTATCGTGGTTGGTGTGACGATTGGTTCTGGCACTGCCTCGTGGCTGGAAGACCGTTTGGGCTGGATGTCGGCGCTGGCCGGCTGGTCAATACCGGCGGCAGTGGCGGTATTTGTCTGGCTGCTGGCTTCACGCAACAGTCTTTATGAGAGACGTAGCAGCTTTACCGCTACTGCAACGCGCGGCGCACCGTTCTGGCGGATTGCCCGCTGCTGGTCGCTGTTGCTATTTTTTGGCGTCGGCACCGGGGCATTCATGCTGGCAATGGCGTGGATTTCTCCGTTCTACATCGGACTGAGTGTGACCAAGGGCGAGGCGGGCATATTGCTGTCGGTGTTGACAGTGGTCCAAGCACTGACCGCACTGTGGCTGTCGTTTTCCATCGATCGTTTCCCGGATCGACGCAGCCTGCTGGTAGTCTCACTGCTGTTGGTGGCCTCTGGCTTTCTGTTGCTGATCATTGCACCATTGGCCGCACCTTACTTTGCGGTATCGCTGTTGGGTGGGGGCATCGGCATTTTGTTTCCGTTGTCCATTATCGTGGCGATGGATCACCTGAAATCTCCGACGCTGGCCGGCAACTTCACTGCTTTTGTGCAGGGTGGCGGTTTCATTATCGCGAGCTTGGTGCCATTGACTGCGGGCAGCCTGCGCGACGCGTTCAACGATCTGTCATCCATTTGGCTGCTGATGGCCATCGCCAGCCTGGGTATGCTCGTGCTGGCGGTGCGTTTCTCCCCCAAGAGTTACGTGCAGTTCCAGCAGGACTTGGCCGATGTGCAATCCGAAGAACGGCAAGCAGCCTGAACCCACCGCCTGCACGCAACCCGCCAACCATCAGGCGGTTGCCAGGCGGGCCTTCCAGCGTTCGTAGCCGGCTTGGCGCAGATCGCACGCCGGGCTCGAAAGTGCGGTGACAAATCAATACTGATATCCGGGTTGGCGCAGCAAGCTAGATAGCCGTGGCGCAATCATCGGTTGATAAATCTGCTCACGCCAGTTGGCCGGTTCAACCTGCTGCAGATCGATAGATACCGCGTCTTCTCTGCAACCTAGATCACGTTGCAATAATTCTGTCACGCATTTCTGCAAATGCTCAAGATTGGCTGCAGAGATATCAGTTTTAAAACAGCTAATTACCACATGAGGCATATGCTTTACTCCTTGTTGGAACGCATCAAGCCAGTGGCTTGCAAGGCTGCAATGCCCTGCGGCTTGAGCACGGCGTAGTGATCGACCATCAAGTCGTGGTTGCGCAATTGCAGACCAGTCACCGCACCATCGTCGATAAATGCCGATCCATCACCTGCAGCGCGCCACACACTTATCGGGCAACGCAGTGGCTTATCCATCAGCACGATCTGATAATTCGGCGAATAAGTAATGCTGACCACATTGATGATGGCTTCAACCAGTGCCGTATCCATGGCTGGAAAATGTGCACTGGCAAAGGAGACAAAATCAGCACGGCTATGTACCCGCGCCAAGCAATCGGCGGTGAGCACGGTGTCGATGTCATGAACAAACACCGACAGTAGGATGGTCAGGAAAGCTGGACTTGTAAACAGTGCGATTTGGTCACAGCTTACCGGCTCGACATATGGTAGCTGTGGTGAGCCTGGAGCTAGCAGCACCAGTTCGCTGACGGTCTCTCCAATTTGTTCCAACTGCCAAGCAGTTTCATAAGCTACGCGTGCACCGAAGGAGTACCCCCATAGACGGTATGGACCGTGTGACTGCAGGCTACGAATCAGATGTATATCCTCGACAGCTATGGTCTCAATGCTGGCAGACACCGACTCGCCAGCATTGAGACCGCGAGACTGTATTCCATAGAAACGGCCTGTCCCAACCACTGTTTCAGCCCATCTCTTTATACACAAGCCCCCGAGCATAAGCTATGCTACCTATTTCATAGCGAAAGCACACAATGAACTGGGTAGCCACGGAATTCAAGAGCATGAACCTGGGGGACCCCAGGCGCAAACAGCGTGCGATCCACCTGATCGAGAGCTTGAGTGCCAAGCCCACAGCCAGTATCCCCCAAGCCTGCGGCGATTGGGCCGACACCA
>NZ_AFAL01000723.1 GCF_000193225.1 Verminephrobacter aporrectodeae subsp. tuberculatae At4
GAGTTTGAGGGAGCGTTGAATGATGTATCTGAATCTTGGGGAGTTTCCATGACAACGCCCATATTGGCGGTATCTTTTGTTCTGCCGCAGGCAGCAGCTAATTTCCAGGAGGTACAGTGGATACGCTGGTGTACCGAATTTTCAACGGAATGGGCCAAACTGCTGCGTGTGTGGAGCAATCCGTTTTCTAACTGTGCAAGTCTTGGAATAGAAAATGCTGTCTTTTAATAAAAAGCTCTTTTTCCGGATTTTGTTGTTGATGCTTGGTCCTAGTTTCCTTTACGGGATTTATGGATTTTACAAACTTTACGAATTTCGCCGTTTCAGAGCTCTTGAGAGTCGATATTTTGAATCCATGCTAATTGAAAAATTAACTTTTAACAAAGAAGTTAAAATTAGCGAAATAATTCCGTTTGGTGAACGTGTATGCTTTCTTTCTTCATACAAAACGCCAGGTTCAGTGGAGTCATCGTTATTCCAAAATCAAATGGATTTCTTGAATGGAAAAATATCTGATGACATAGGCGATCATGTCTGGTGGATTATTGTTCTATCAAAAGAAAAAGTTCTTAAAACCTACAAGACAACTGGGAGGATTAAACCCACTTTCAGAAAAGGGAAGTGCGTAAAACAAAAAGGTTCAAAATTTCTTATACTTTTCGATATAGATAAACGTACGCCATACTTCGATATTTCAGAAGGAAATTCCATCGATGTATCCCGGCACCTCAGAACAGACTTCCCAACCATGCTCAAGCTTGGGTGCGCGCGCATATCGGCAAGCCCGTCTGGCTGGCGTCGGAGATATGAATATCACTGCGGAGATCCAGATGTGGCAGAGGCGGGTGATTGAACATCTGCTCAGCTCAGTCCGATCCAAAGGGCGTGGAGTGAGAGTTTGAGAGAGCGCTGAATGATGCGTCTGGTAATTTTCTGACTGTGCAAGTCTTAGGATAAAAAATGCTGTCTGCTAATAAAAAACTCTCCCATTGGATTTTGTCATTGGCACTTGGTTCTGGTTTGATTTACGGGATTTCTGAACTATATGGACCTTATGAAGCCCACCGCTACAGAATTCTTGAGAGTCGATATTTTGAATCCATGTTGGTTGAAAAATTAACTTCCGAAAAGGAGGTGAAACTGGAAGAAATAATCCCGATTGGCGAGCAGGTATGCTTTCTTCCTTCATACATGACGCCAGAACAAGTGGATTCATATTTGTCCAAGAACCAATTGGATTTCTTGAATGCCAGAATATCTGACGACGTAGAGAATCATTGGTGGGTTATCGTTCTATCAAAAGAAGAAGTTCTCAAGACCTACAGGATGGCCGGTGATGTCATACCAATTTTCAGAGAAGGCAGATGTGTAAGAAGAAAAAATTCAATAAAGCTTGTATTTTTCGATATAGATAAATATAGACATACGCCACACTTCGATATTCAGAAGGAAATGCCATGGATGTATACCGGCACCCAAAAATAGACTTTCCGTCCACGCTCATGCTTGAGCACGGACATATCGATATGATCCATTACGTAACGCCAAAGTCAGTGAGTTCATCGTTATCCAAGAATCAATTTTATTTCTTGAACGATAGAACATCTGATGCCGCAGATAATCATTGGTGGATTATTGTCCTGTCAAAAGAAGAAGTTCTCAAGACCTACAGGATGAGCGGTTATACCCATTACGTTATACACAAATCATGAAAACCTATTATAAAAATCAACAACTTACGGCTGCTGACTGCTGTGTGAGCGGTTCATGCCGATCCTATACAAATCAAGCACTTACGACACTTCATTACCAGCGACATCGGTTGAAAGCGGACTTGTGTATAACTAAATTGGTTATACCAGCCCCAATGTCAGGGAAGGAAAGTGTGTAAAAAGAAAAATTCAAAACTTATATTTTCCGACGTTGATTTTGCAACATACTTTGATCTTTCAGAAGGAATGTAATCATGACTGTAGGCCTAGCAATACTTGGCGCTAAAATTGTGCTGACTTTGAATAATTTGAAAACCATGAAGGAGTCTTTTAATTCTGAGGCAACTCAATTCTGGGGATCTCAAACCGGAGATAATAATGCGAGTGATGCATTCAGACATGCTTATGTGAGTGCCAGATTCGCTCAACATTTCGGAGACAGTTCTGCAAATATTCTCGGCTTGGCTCATGAGACGACTACTGTAAACCGTGATTCTCGTGACTCAGTGATGGATCTGTGGAATAATAACGTGGGTGCAAAAATAGGGCAAAAATATAAATCGAACGATGCTGATGCAGCATCAAAGATTGCGGGTGACGTCCACGGAGCCTTGGAACGCGGCGAATTGGTTACGAACTTCAGGACAGACCGGCGTGTCAATGGTGGAAATTATGGCCCTACCGAGGGTGTGGATGATAATAGTCTTTGGAAAATAATATCCAAATACCTTGGACTCACCCCCGATCCTTTGGTGAAAGGTCCCCGCTACACTTGGGTAGACCCTCTGATCCTGGACCTCGATGGCGATGGTCTGGAAATCTCCCCGCTGTCGCGCAATATTCAATTCGACACCGACGGCGACGGCATCAAGACAGGCACCGCTTGGGCGAACGCCGACGACGGCATCTTGGCGTGGGATCGCAATGGCAATGGCCTGATCGACTCGGGTCGGGAACTCTTTGGCGATGAAACCCTTTTGGCCAACGGCCAGAAGGCGACGCATGGTTTTACCGCACTGCGAGAACTTGATGTGGGCGGTGCCCAGGGCACCGTGGGTGGGGCGGGCGATGGCGTATTTGACGCCAAGGACGCCCAGTACGCCAATCTGCGCGTCTGGCGCGATTTGAATCAGGACGGCATCAGCCAAACGGGAGAGTTGCAAACGCTGGCCGAAGCGGGCATTGCCAGCATCGGGCTGAGCAGCACGGCCACCAGCACGGATTATGGCGACGCCCAACTGGTGCAGTCGGGCAGTTTCATCCGCAGCAATGGCAGCGAGGGCCAGGCGGGCAGTTTTATCCTCGCGCAGAACAACTTCGTCACGACGCATACCCCCATCACCGTCAGCGACGCAGCCCGGGCGCTGGCCGACATCAAGGGCACGGGCTGGGCACGCGACTTGCAGCAGGCTGCCACGCTCAGCCCGGAACTGCTTGGCCTGTACGAGCAGGCTGCAAGTTCCGGCTCGCGTGCCGGTTTTTCCAACGGCGTGGGCCAGTTGCTGCGCGCGTGGAGCAATCAGTCGGATTACGCGAGCGCGAGCAAGCAGGCGCTTGAGGAGGGGGTGGGGCTGATTTTGCGCAATCCGGCGGACGCGCAGGAGCGCGGCTGGATGGGGATGGCGATCAAGGCCGACAAAGCGACCCGGGATGGCTTTCGCGCCACACTTTCGACGCAGGATCGAAGCAAGTTCGACAGCATGCGGGAGAGCATGGTCGGGTCGCTTGAAAAGCTCTACGCCTACGAGGCGTTCACCGGGTTCACGTTTCTGCACTGGTCGCAGATCAAGCAACAAGGCCAGGGAAGCTGGGTCGCCCCCGAGAACCGCGGGCGGCTCGTGACGGTGGATATGCCACTGTCGCACGCAATCCGTGACAACCGCGTTGCGCTTCCCGCGAGCGATGCGGGCTATATCGTGGTGACGGTCCCCGAGCCGATTAACGGCGGCACGCCGCATATTCAGAGACTCTGGAACCGGCTACTGGATGACGCCAGCAATAACCTGATGCCTGCCATGCGCCTGTCAAAGTACCTGGACATGGTGCAAGTGAATGTCTTGGACTCTGGCGCGGAGGTGGACTTTTCCCGGATGGATGCGGCATTGAGTGTTGCCCGAACGGCGGATGCGTACGAGGGCGCGGCGCTGTTTCTGGACCTCTACCGCGTCCACGGCAAGACGCTCAACAGTGCGGGATGGACCGGCAAGGAGCAGTTGCGTGCACTCATGCAGACCGCTGCTGACAACGGGGCCGTTCGCGATGCGTTTGCTGCCACCGGGTACCACTATTTGGCAGCATCGTCCCCGACAGGCTCAATGAATGATGACAGCTATGCGGGCAATGCCCACGCCAACACCTTTCATGGCGGGGTGGGCAATGACTTTATCGACGGCATGGCGGGTAATGACCGCCTGTTTGGCGGAGTGGGTGATGATGCCCTGTTTGGCGGGGAGGGTGATGACTACCTGTCGGGAGGCGATGGGGCGGACACGCTCGATGGTGGCGCAGGCAATGACACCCTGAACGGCGGCTCCGGCAACAACACCTACCTGTTCGGACGAGGCGACGGGCAAGACACCATCGACTCGAACTACGGCTGGGTGACGGACCGGGCGACAGACAGGCTCAATGTGCTGCAGTTCAAGGCGGGGGTGGCACCCTCGGAGATCGTGGCTACACGCTCCGGCTCGGACTTGGTGCTGTCCATCGTGGGTACCACCGACAAGGTGAGCATCAGCCACTTCTTCCTCCGCGACGACCCGACAAACGACCACAACCCGATCCAGCAGATCCGGTTCGCCGATGGCACGACCTGGGATATCAACGGGATCAAGAGCAAGGTTTTCGCGGGCACGGCAGCGGTCGACAACATCTTTGGTACTGTTGCGGACGACAGCATCAGTGGTCAGGCCGGAGCCGACACGATCTACGGGGGTGACGGCAACGACACGCTCGATGGCGGTGCGGACAACGACCGCCTTTATGGCGGGAGCGGAGCCGACACGCTTGATGGTGGCGCAGGCAACGACGTGCTCAGCGGTGATGCGGGCAACAACACTTATCTGTTCGGCAAAGGCGACGGACAAGACACCATCGGCGGGGACTACGGTCGGGCGACAGACAAGTTCAATGTGCTGCAGTTCAAGGCGGGTGTGGCGCCCTCGGAGATCGTGGCTACGCGCTCCGGCTTCGACTTGGTGCTGTCTATCGCGGGTACCGCCGACAAGGTGACCATCGACCACTTCTTCTACAACGACGACCCGGCCAACACCTACAACCCGATCCAGCAGGTCCGGTTCGCTGACGGCACCACCTGGGACATCAACGAAATCAAGAGCAAGGCCTTTGCGGGCACGGCAGCGGCCGACGACATTGTCGGCACCACCGCAGACGACACCATCAGCGGTCAAGCCGGAGCCGACACGATCGACGGACGTGAGGGCGACGACACGCTTGACGGTGGCGCAGGCAACGACGTGCTCAGCGGTGGTGTGGGCAACGACACCTACCTGTTTGGTAAGGGCGATGGGCAAGACAGCATCCTTTCGGACTACGGTCGGACAGGCCTCAACGTGCTGCAGTTCAAGGCGGGTGTGACGCCATCGGAGATCGTGGTTGCACGCTCCTCCTCGCACCTGGTGCTGTTCATCGCGGGTACCGCTGACAAGGTGACCATCAATTTCTTCTATAGCGACGACCTGCCCAACGACTACAACCCGATCCAGCAGGTCCGGTTCGCCGATGGCACCACCTGGGACGTTAACGCGCTCAAGAGCAAGGTCTTCGCAGGCACGGCAGCGGCCGACAATATTCCCGGCACCGCTGCGGACGACACCATCAGCGGTCAGGCCGGAGCCGACACGATCTACGGGCGTGACGGTAACGACACGCTCAATGGCGGTGCGGACAACGACCGCCTCCACGGCGGGAACGGAGCCGATACGCTCGACGGTGGCACAGGCAACGACGTGCTCAGCGGCGATGCAGGCAACGACACCTATCTGTTTGGCAAGGGCGATGGTCAAGACACCATCAAATCGGACTACGACCGGGCGGTAGACAAGCTCAATGTGCTGCAATTCAAGGCGGATGTGCTGCCCTCGGAGATCGTGGCAACGCGCTCCGGCTCAAACTTGGTGCTGTCCATCGCGGGCACCACCGACAAGGTAAGCATCAGCCACTTCTTCCTCCGCGAGGACCAAGCCAATGTCTACAACCCGATCCAGCAGGTCCGGTTCGCCGATGGCACCACCTGGGGCATCAATGAGCTCAAGAGCAAAGTCTCCGAGGGCACGGCAGCGGCCGACAACCTCGTCGACACCGCTGCGGACGACAGCATCAGCGGCCAGGCCGAAGCCGACACGATCTACGGGCAAGACGGCAACGACACGCTTGACGGCGATGCAGACACCGACTTCTTCTTCGACGAAACCGGAGCCGACACGCTTGACGGCGGTGCAGACATCGACTTCTTCTTCGACGAAACCGGAGCCGACACGCTTGACGGCGGTGCAGACACCGACTTCTTCTTCGACGAA
>NZ_AFAL01000722.1 GCF_000193225.1 Verminephrobacter aporrectodeae subsp. tuberculatae At4
TGCAGGCCACGCCCGCGTGGCGGTGCAAAACAGCCAGCAGCATCGCCAGCCGGTCCCTGTCCAGCCCCACGCTCAGGCGGCGCGGGCTCGGGCCGCCGCTGTCCACCAGCGCCTGTATCTCCACCAGCAGCGGGCGCGTGCCTTCGAGCGTCACCAGCACGCAACTGCCCGCAACGGGCTCGCTGTGCTGGCTCAGAAAGATGGCACTCGGGTTGCTCACCCCCTTGAGGCCCTTTTCGGTCATGGCGAACACGCCGATCTCGTTCACCGCGCCAAAGCGGTTCTTCACGGCGCGCACCAGCCGGAACGGGCTGTGGGTGTCGCCCTCGAAGTACAGCACCGTGTCCACCATATGCTCCAGGACGCGCGGCCCGGCCAACGCGCCCTCCTTGGTCACGTGGCCGACGAGCACGATCGCCACCCCGAGGGCCTTGGCCGCGCGCGTGAGATGCGCCGCGCATTCGCGCACCTGCGCCACCGAACCGGGTGCGGACGTGAGCTGCTCGGAGTAGACCGTCTGGATGGAGTCGATCACCGCGACCGCGGGCCGCATGGAATCCACGGCGGACAGGATTTTTTCCAGCTGGATCTCGGCGAGCACGTTGACCTGGCTGTGCTCCAGCCCCAGGCGGCGCGAGCGCAGGGCCACCTGGGCGCCGCTTTCCTCGCCGGTGACGTACAGCGTGGGCAGGTTGGCGCGCTGCAGCGCGTCGAGCGCCTGCAACAGCAGGGTGGACTTGCCGATTCCCGGATCGCCCCCGATCAGGACCACGCCGCCGGCCACGATGCCACCGCCGAGCACGCGGTCGAGTTCGCCGATGCCGCTCGGGCTGCGCTGCACCTCGCTGGCCTTGATGGCCGACAACGGCATCACGGCCTGCCCCTGCGCCAGGCCGGAGAACCGGGGCGCAGCGTAGCGGTTCCTGCCCGGCCCGGCGTCGGCCTGCGCCTCGATCAGGGTGTTCCAGGCGCCGCATGCAGGGCATTTGCCGAGCCAACGGGGGCTGGTGCCCGCGCACTCGGTGCAGGTAAAAATGGTTTTGGCCATGGGGGTGGGGAGGCAGTGGCGCAAACGGCGCCGCAGACGGGAGACTATAGCGGCCAGCACCCGCGCCAGGCCCGGCGCATGGAGTAAGCTTGCCCGCAACGCTTATGACCTATTCCCTGCATACCCTGAACGCATCGTCTGCAACCAAGCCGCCGAAACCTTCTGCGCGCACGGGCGCCCCCCATTTCGGCCATGAAATCGGCCTGCTGCTGGGCCTGCTGGCGCTGGTTTTCTGGCTGATCGCGCTGGCCAGCCATTCGGCGCAGGACGTTGCCTGGTCCACTTCCGGCGCGCACGATTCCCGCACGATCGCCAATTGGGCAGGCCGTTTCGGCGCCTGGCTGGCCGACGGCAGCTACTACGCGCTGGGCTTTTCCGTGTGGTGGTGCGTGGCGGCCGGCGCGCGCGCCTGGCTGTCGTCCCTGGCGCGCTGGATGCGCGGCGGCGAAGCCGCGGCCGGGGCGCTGCACCAAAGCGCCTTCTGGGCGGGGCTGGCGCTGCTGACGGGTGCCAGCACGGCGCTGGAATGGTCGCGCCTGTACCGCCTGGAGTCCTTTCTGCCAGGGCCTGCCGGGGGCGTTCTGGGCGCCGTCGTGGGGCCCGCGAGCGTGCAATGGCTGGGGTTCACGGGCTCCGGCCTGCTGGCCATCGTGCTGGTGGTGCTCGGGGTCGCGCTGGTGTTCCGCTTTTCATGGGGCCACGCGGCGGAGTCGCTCGGCAGGGGCATCGACGCCCTGGTGCAGTCCCTGCTGGCGCGGCGCGAGGCGGCCCGGGATCTGGCCGTGGGCCGCATGGCGGCGCGGGAACGGGAAGAGGAGGTGGCGCTCGAAGAGCGTACCGGGATCGACGAGCCGCCGCCCCGGCCGGTGCAGATCGTCGAGCCACCGCCGGCCAACGTGCTGCCCAGCAGCCGGGTGGTCAAGGAGCGGCAAAAGCCGCTGTTCAGCGAAATGCCCGACAGCCGACTGCCCCTGGTGGACCTGCTCGACGACCCGTTGCTGCGCCAGGAAAGCGTGGCCCCCGAGACGCTGGAGATGACCAGCCGGTTGATCGAGAAAAAGCTCAAGGACTTTGGCGTCGAAGTGCACGTGGTGGCCGCCATGCCCGGCCCCGTGATCACGCGCTACGAGATCGAACCGGCCACCGGCGTCAAGGGCGCGCAGATCGTGGGCCTGGCCAAGGATCTGGCGCGCTCGCTGAGCCTGGTGTCGATCCGCGTGGTGGAGACCATTCCGGGCAAGAACTTCATGGCGCTGGAACTGCCCAACGCCAGGCGCCAGTCGATCCGCCTGTCCGAGATTCTCGGCTCGCAGGTCTACCACGAGGCCAAGAGCCTGCTCACCATGGGCCTGGGCAAGGACATCGTGGGCAAGCCGGTGGTCGCGGACCTGGCCCGGATGCCGCACGTGCTGGTCGCCGGAACCACCGGTTCGGGCAAGTCGGTGGGGCTCAACGCCATGATCCTCTCGCTGCTCTACAAGGCCGAGGCGCGCGACGTGCGCCTGTTGATGATCGACCCCAAGATGCTGGAAATGTCGGTCTACGAAGGCATTCCGCACCTGCTCGCGCCCGTGGTCACCGACATGAAGCAGGCAGCGAATGGCCTGAGCTGGTGCGTCGCCGAGATGGAGCGGCGCTACAAGCTCATGAGCCGGCTGGGCGTGCGCAACCTGGCGGGCTACAACCAGAAGATCGACGACGCCCGGGCACGCCAGGAATCCATCCACAACCCCTTCAGCCTCACCCCGGACGCGCCCGAAGCGCTGCAGCGTCTGCCGTACATCGTGGTGGTGATCGACGAACTCGCCGACCTGATGATGGTCGTGGGCAAGAAAATCGAAGAGCTGATCGCGCGCCTCGCCCAAAAGGCGCGCGCCGCCGGAATCCACCTCATCCTGGCCACGCAGCGCCCCAGCGTGGACGTGATCACGGGTCTGATCAAGGCGAACATCCCCACGCGCATCGCCTTCCAGGTGAGCAGCAAGATCGACAGCCGCACCATCCTCGACCAGATGGGCGCCGAAGCCTTGCTCGGCATGGGCGACATGCTCTACATGGCCAGCGGCACGGGCCTGCCGCAGCGCGTCCACGGCGCGTTCGTCTCGGACGAGGAGGTGCACCGCGTCGTCAGCTACATCAAGGAGCAGGGCGAGCCCGACTATGTCGACGGCGTGCTCGAAGGGGCCAGCGTGGACGGCGAAGCGGACGTGTCCGGCAACGGGGGCAGCGAGGGCGGGGGGAGAAGGACCCCATGTACGACCAGGCCGTGGAAATCGTCCTCAAGGACCGCAAGGCGAGCATCTCCTACGTGCAGCGCAAGCTGCGCATCGGCTACAACCGCTCGGCGCGCCTGCTCGAAGACATGGAAAAAGCGGGCCTGGTCAGCGGCCTGACCAGCGGCGGCCAGCGCGACGTGCTGGTTCCGGGGCGCAACGGGGAATGAGGCCCGCAACCCCTTGCCCATCCCGGGGAGAGAGTCCTTGTTGAAAAACATCGCCACCACGCTCCTGCTCGCCACCGCAGCCGCGTCGGCCGGCGCCGACGGACTCAAAAGTCTGGAATCCTTCATGAAGGGAACGCAGCGGGGCCGGGCCGACTTCATCCAGACCGTGACCTCGCCTGCGAAGGACGGGCAAACGGCGCGCACCCAAAGCTCCAGCGGCAGCTTTGCGTTCCAGCGCCCGGGGCGCTTCAAATTCGTCTACAAAAAGCCCTTCGAGCAGACCATCGTCGCCGACGGGCAGACCCTGTGGATCTACGACGTGGACCTGAACCAGGTCACCCGGCGCGCGCAGGCCCAGGCGCTGGGCAGCACACCGGCGGCCCTGCTGGCCTCGGCGCCCGACCTGTCGGCGCTGCAATCCGAATTCACGCTCGAAGCCGTGCCCGACCAGGACGGCCTGCACTGGGTGCAGGCCAGCCCCAGAACCCCGGACGGCCAACTCAAGAGCGTGCGCGTGGGCTTTGCCGGCGAGCAACTGGCGACGCTCGACATCCTCGACGGCCTGGGCCAGCGCTCGGTGATCCGCTTCACCGGCATGCAGGCGAACGTGGCGCTGCCGGCGAATACCTTCCAGTTCAAGCCACCCGCCGGGGCGGATGTGGTGCAGCAGTAATGCGGTGCAACTCCGAAGTGTGCAAATGAAAATAAGATATTTGATTCTGAACAATTTCAGAAAATATGAAAACGCCCGCTTCAATTTCAACGAGCGCTTTACCGTCTTGATTGGAAATAATGGCGCAGGAAAAACAACAATTCTTGATGCGTTGGCATTGATGCTGAATACTTATTTTCAAGGATCAGGCATTCGAACGGGCAGCGGGGTCATCAGAAAGGACGATGCGCGCTTGGTCAGCAGCGAAAAAGGGGGGCAAATTTTTCATGAGTCCCAATCAGAGGTCTGGCTTCAAGCGGCTGCTACGATCAATGGGACAAGTTGCGAGTGGCAACGCAATAAAGGAGATCGCGGCGGGATGGCCAAGAAATTCGTGGACCTGGGTGCAGAGGCACGATCTGCAATCAAGAAGATGCAGAGTCCGGACTTGCCTATTTTGCTCTATTACGGAGCGGGGCGTTTGTGGGACGTTCACCGTGATATAAACACAGAAAGACCAGGATCACAATTGGATGCCTACCGCCACTGCCTGGATCCAAAATCAGATCAATATGCTTTTGAAAAGTGGTTCAAGAAGATGGCGCTTTCAGAAATACAGAAAAGCCGATCGATCCCTGCGCTGAATGCAGTCAGGGATGCTGTGTTGTGTTGTATTCCTGGAGCCCGGAAATTCTACCATGATGTTGTTGAGGATCGCATCATGATCAAATTGGAAAGGGAGGGGCTTGTCCCGTTCAATTACCTCAGTGATGGCTACCGAAATATGGTTGCAATGGTGGCAGACATGGCCCACAGAACTGTACGTCTGAATCCACAGCATGAGGAAAATGCTGCCAGAGAAACCTCAGGTGTGGTTCTGATCGATGAGATTGACCTCCATCTTCATCCCAAATGGCAACGACGGGTTGTGGATGATTTGCAGCGCGCTTTTCCAAAGTTTCAATTCATTGCCACCACGCACTCACCATTCATATTGCAGTCTCTTGATCCGGGCGAGGTCATTGACTTGGGCCGGCAGGTGGCACCTGAGGAACTAGCAAGCTTGCCAGTTGGCATGGCTGCGCCTGGACCCAGGGATGAATTCAGTAACCAGGCCATTGAAGATATCGTCGAGCGCGTCATGGGGGTGGCAGTGCCTCAGCGCATTTCGTTATACACAAGTCCCCTGAACCTGAAGCTCGCGACAGAACCTGATGCCAGCAGCAAAGTCAAGAATGCGTTGCATTCCCAGCCAGATGGTCTTGACTCCGGGCTCACCATCGCACTTTCGCGCAAGAAAGCCCCCCAGCCTGGCAATCAGCCGCACCA